>JAPLDV010000781.1 GCA_026391235.1 Bacteroidia bacterium
GGGGATCAACCAAATAATGCTCTCAGTCTGAACGTATTGGAACCCGGCGAGCTGGCTACAACTGCCGGAACATCCGGAGTGATTTACGGAATCCTTGACCAGGTTAATCATGATCCTTTATCAAGGGTTAATGTATTTGCGCATGTAAACCATGGGCTTCCGGATACCCGTTTGGGTGTTCTTCTTTGTGTGAATGGCACCGGAATTTTATATTCCTGGATCAAAAAATTACTTGACGGCACCGGACTTGGGTATGATGCCTTAAACCGTATTGCCTTTGATGTTGAGCCCGGATCGGATGGATTGATGGTTTATCCGTTTGGCAACGGGGTGGAACGGATCCATCAGAACCGCCCGTTTGGCGGACAGATCCTGAACCTCGACCTGAACCGCCATTCCCGCTCGCACCTGGTCAGGGCCGCCCAGGAAGGCATTGTTTATGCTTTGAATTATGGATTTGAAGCGATGAAGGAGATGGGTGTACGAACTGAAACTGTTAGAGCCGGATTTGCGAACCTTTTCCTTAGCCGTGTTTTCAGGCAGATATTCAGCGATGTTACCGGAACTGCCATTGAACTTTTTGACACGGATGGAGCTACCGGTGCAGCCCGCGGAGCCGGGATCGGAGCCGGAATCTACGCTAACGCCTCCGAAGCTTTCAGTAATCTCAAGATCCTGGAGCACATCAAACCGGATCCCGAAAGACAAAAAATTTATGGAGAACTTTATCAAGCTTGGAAAAACAGAATGCTCCATGAATTGTCCTGCAAACAACCCTGAAACCCTGAAATCACATATTAACAATCAATACTCAGCACATGGAATTTTTCCCCGACATCGAACCGATCCGGTATGAAGGTCCGATTCCGTGCTACAATAATGTCATCCCTCCGGGATTGCTGGAAATGATCACTGAAACCCTGATACCTGAAACCCGATAACAACGTTATTATTTAACTCTAAATTCTTAATAAATATGGAATTTTTCCCCGATATCGATCCGATCCGGTATGAAGGCCCGGACAGTGATAATCATTTATCCTTCAAATATTACGACGAAAACTTTGTCGTTGCCGGAAAGACTATGAAAGAACATTTCCGGTTTGCCATGGCTTACTGGCACAGCATGTGCAATGCCGGAGGTGATCCGTTTGGCCCGGGTACCCGGATATTTCCCTGGTCTGTTTCATCAGACCCCATGGAGAATGCCAAGGCCCGACTGGATGCAGCTTTCGAGTTCATGACAAAAATGACCATCCCGTTTTACTGCTTCCACGACCGGGATATGGCGCCTGAAGGCAGCTCGGTGCAGGAATCCGAAAAGAACCTGAAAACCTTGGTGGATCTGGCTTTGCGCAAGCAGGCCGATACCGGTGTTAAGCTCCTGTGGGGTACTGCCAATCTGTTTTCGAATCCGCGCTATATGAATGGAGCTGCTACCAATCCAGATTTCAGCGTGGTATGCCAGGCCGGAGCACAGGTAAAATCTGCAATTGAAGCAACAGTAGCCCTCGGAGGAGAGAATTATGTTTTCTGGGGCGGCCGCGACGGATATTCCTATCTGCTCAATACCAACACCGCTAAGGAATTGGACCACATGGGACGCTTTCTTCAGATGTCGCGCGATTACGGAAGGAGGATAGGCTTTAAAGGAACTTACCTCATCGAGCCCAAACCGATGGAACCCTCACTGCATCAATATGATTTCGATGCTTCAACCGTTATCGGATTCTTGCACAAATACGGTTTGGAAAAGGATTTCAAGCTCAATATCGAATCCAATCATGCAACCCTCGCCGGTCACAGTTTTACCCATGAGCTCCGATTTGCAGCAGATGCCGGGATGCTTGGAGGCATCGACGCCAATCATGGCGAGCCAATGAACGGTTGGGATACGGATAATTTTCCGGCTAACCTCTATGAAGCCATCGAAGCCATGCTCGTGGTTCTGGAATACGGAGGACTCGGAAACGGCGGCTTTAATTTTGATGCAAAACTCCGGCGGAATTCAACCGATCTCGAAGATCTGTTCATTGCGCATATTGTTGGTATGGACACTTTCGCAAGAGGGCTGCTGATAGCCGATAAGCTGGTAAACGAAAAGCGGATCACCGATTTCCGCGATAACCGGTATCTTTCGTTCCACGAACCGGATGCCGTGAAATTTGAGAAAGGTGAACTCAATATCGAAGATCTTCACGCACTCGCGATCGAAAAAGGAGAACCTGAGCTCCAATCCGGGAAACAGGAATTGATTGAATCCATCATAAATAATGCAATATGAAAATCAAACAAGTCGGGCTGATATTGGCACTGCTGGTCAGTGGGCTGTTAGTATCGGGCACAGGCTACGGTCAATATGGCGGACGTGGCGGGACCACATGGGTCGATGATACCCATTATATTGATATGCAGAAAGGCAAAGACGGCAAGGATGTGAAAATGAGTGTCGACGCTCTCACCGGCAAAGCAAAGCTCTACGTGGCCAAAACTGAAGCTGCAGCACCGCTTATGAGGGTTTTCGTAAAGGATGGTGAGTTGTTCTGTTCCGACGCGATTGATGCCACTCCCCGGCAAATCACCGCTAATCCAGGTAAAGAGGTAAATCCACGTTTATCCCCTGATCAGAAAAGAGTTGCCTTTACACGCGATAACGACCTGTATTGTATTGATCTGGCTACCAATCTTGAGCACAGGCTGACCACGGATGGCACCAAACTGATATACAACGGATATGCTTCATGGGTCTATTATGAAGAAATCCTTGGACGCCCGTCGCAGTATTGTGCCTTCTGGTGGTCACCCGACAGCAGGAAAATTGCCTTCCTGCGATTTGATGATACAGAGGTTCCTTTGTTTATATTGATGAGAGGCGACAGTTTGCATGGAGCACCCGAATATACCCGTTACCCGAAAGCCGGCGATCCGAATCCGAAGGTAAAACTCGGATTCGCCGATCTGGAAACCGGAAAAATCACCTGGGCAAAATTCGACTATAATGTTGACCAATATATCGCATGGCCATCCTGGAAGACCGATTCCAAAGAGATGATGATCCAGGTGCTGAACCGCGATCAGAATCACATGCAATTCTTTATGGTTACTCCGGAGACCGGTGATCTGAGAAAAATTTATGATGAAGAGCGGCCCACCTGGGTAGACTTTTTCGAGGATATAAATGTGCTGGAAAATGGCACCGGTTTCATCATTAACAGTTACCGGAACGATTGGCACAACCTGTATTATCATGATTGGAACGGTAAACAGCTGGCTCACCTGACGAATGTTAATTGGCGGGTAAGCGGCATCACCAAAATCGATGAGGAAAAAGGAATCGTATATTTTACCGGGCGT
>JAPLDV010000022.1 GCA_026391235.1 Bacteroidia bacterium
GATCATTCCGAATGCCGGAATCAAAGGTTTTTTCCAGTACCGTGGATGGGGTAGTCTGGTATATGGAAGTTCGTGATAATTATCAAGTTCCATCATTGTGGCCGGTGGGAACGGAGGATTAACAACAACAAGATTGTCACCATTCGTTTGAGTAATACGGGCTGATGTGAGTGTATTGGATTCTTCCTCGATAATTCTGAAATCCCTGGCAAAGAGTATTTTATCCTTCCTCGAATCTTCAAATGAACTCAATGTGATCGTCTGCCGGCCTTGCCAATCAGGAATCGCTGAGCCTGCTTTAACTGAATATGCAATTTGAGGAATTTGCTGCAGTTCGCTGGCAGGAGCGCCTTCCCTGATCTTCCTTGCCAGTTCAATAACTGGTTTTTCACCATTTCCAAAAACCAGGTAATCAATTCCGTTTTGATCCAATATACTGGGTTTTACATCATTATCCCAATAGTCATAATGGGATAATCGGCGTAAGGAAGCTTCAATTCCTCCGGCAACGATTATGGAACCCGGATATAATTTCCGGAGGATCCGGGAATAGACTGTGACAGCACGGTCGGGCCTGAAACCCGATTGATTACCGATGGAATAAGCATCATTTGACCGAAGGCGGCGGTTTGCGGTATAATGATTTACCATGGAATCCATATTACCGGCTGTAACCCCAAAAAATAGTTCGGGTTTCCCCAATTTTGTAAAGTCACGAAGATCATCCCTCCAGTTGGGTTGGGCAAGGATCGCAACATTGTAACCTTCTTTTTCTAAGATGCGACCGATTACAGCAACCCCGAAAGAGGGATGATCAATGTAAGCATCCCCGCTGATCAGGATAATGTCCAACCGAGTCCAGTCCCGGTCTTTAACCTCTTTCAGCGAAATTGGCAGCCAATCCATGATGTTATAATGATCAGGGTAATAAGAACTTTGGTCAGCCATGATTATTTGATTGGATTTCTAAAAGCGAACTGTCGCCGTAACTTAAAAATCTGAAATTATTAGCCAGGGCATAATTATAGATATCCCTCCATTTGTCGCCAATAAGGGCCGATACAAGAAGCAATAATGTGCTGGATGGTAGATGAAAATTGGTGATTAGTCGGTAAACCAACCTGAAACGATATCCTGGAACAATCATCAGCCTGGTGATGAATTGAATTTGATCTAACCCCTTTTTATCAAGGTATTTGAGAATAGCATTAAGTGATTCGGGAACATCGATAGAATGTGCTTCATTATAAGGATACCACTGATCTACAATTAGATGGTCAATCTCCGAGTCAGGTTTTAGGGCGATTTTTTTTCCCAGCCAGTATAAGCTTTCCAATGACCTCAGGCTGGTTGTTCCAACCGCAGTCAGTTTATCCGGAGGAGTCATCAATAAATTCGATATCGTAGATTTATCAATGATTACTGTTTCCGCGTGCATATGATGATCTCCGATTGCCTCGGTTTTTATCGGAATAAAAGTTCCGGATCCGACATGCAGGGTTAAAGAGTCAAACCTGATATTTTTTTCTTTCAGTTTATCAATCAGCTCTGTTGTGAAATGCAGCCCGGCGGTAGGGGCAGCAACGGAGCCGTCGAAATTGGCATAAACTGTTTGGTAGCGGGTTTTATCGTTATCATTGGAATCTCGTTTAAGATAGGGAGGTATAGGTGTTTTTCCGAACAGTTCGAGAATTTGGGTAAATGAAAGATGTTCAGGCGTCCATTTCAAAAGAATTCGACTTTTATCCTTAATATCAGCATATTCTGCAGAAAGGCTCACTTGTTCGGATGCGGATTCAAATGTACGAATCAGAGAATCACCGTTCCATTTTTTCAGATTACCGATCATTACTTTCCATGTGCAGGAGCCAATCTGATTAAACATGTTTAAGTAACCGGAGGGGCTTATTGGTTCAAGTAAAAATATTTCAATAACAGCTCCTGTTGGTTTTTTGAATTCAAGGCGGGCAGGAATCACTTTTGTGTTATTCCAGATTATCAATGAATCGGAAGGCAGCAATTCAGGTAATTCGAAGAACCGCCTTTCAATTATCTGATTATTTATAAGAACCAGCAATTTACTTTCATCGCGATTCTCCAGTGGAAATATAGCGATATGATCCTGTGGCAGATCGTATTGGAAATCTTCAATCCTGATTTTCTTATAACTCATGTCCTGCATCCAAAACGGTGACAAAATTAGGTAACTTTGCGACAAAACACTGATAGATAATGAGCACAGTAAAACCCGGTGATGTTGTGAGATTTATTGACGAGGTAGGAGAGGGGAGGGTAATCCGGATTATTTCAAATGAACTGGCTGAAGTTGAAACTTCAGACGGATGGGTATTGCCAGCCTATATCAGTAAATTGGTGGTGATCCCTGAAAAATCAGTGAAGCCTGAAGTTTCTGCCAATTACTCGAAGCACAAGGAGATCAAAGCGGTCAAAGTTGCTAAAGAAGTGGTCAGTTCTTCACTGAACAGGGCTCCGGTGGCGAAACCTTCCAATAATAAAATTCCTCCGCGCGAAGTGGATCTCCATATTAATAAATTGGTTGATAGCGTAGTAGGTCTGACAAACACGGAGATTATAACACTTCAGCTTGGTATGTTTCGCAAAGAGCTAAGTCAATCCATAAGAAGCAATGAGCGTGAGATTGTCTTTATCCATGGTATTGGCAATGGTACCTTAAAAGGCGAATTGAGAAGGGTAGCAGATCAGGAATACAAATGGTGTTCACAGGAGGATGCCTCATTCAAGGAGTACGGGTTTGGTGCCACCAGGATAAGAATTCCGCAGAACAAACCCTATTAATCATTATCTTTGTACTAACAGCAGGCCGTTCTATCGCTGTTCCGGGAAACCGGAAGAGAGGAAAGTCCGGGCAACATAGAGCACCATGCTTCCTAACGGGAAGATATCGTGAGGTATAGTAGCGTAACAGAAAAAAACCGTCTCGTTTTAGTACGGGATAAGGGTGAACAGGCGGAGTAAGAGCCCACCAATCCCTGTGGTGACATCGGGAGTTGTACGCCTCATGGGTTGAAAGACCATGTATACCGGCTTTTAAGAGCTGCTCGCTCGTTGCCGGGGGGTAGGTCGTTGGAGCAACCGAGTAATCGGCGGCCTAGATAAATGATAGAAGGTTTCAATTGAAATCACAGAACCCGGCTTACAGGTCTGCTGTTTTTAACTAAAGATGCTTTTATATTGGTCAAAATTCTTTCTAATGAGACGCACTTTTTTGTCATAATATTCAACATATTTGTTTTTTTTGATAACTTTGAAACCAGTTAGGCAAGAGGATGTTAGAGTTTATTCTAAGTATCGTTAATAAAAAAGTCTAAAAATTGGGGTTACCTTTTTATCAGGAACAGGATCAACAGTTGGTACACTACACTGTCGAAGCCATACTCGAGGGGCTGAAAACAAGTGATAGTAATGTACTGGAGTATGTTTACAAGAAGTATTTCCCGATTGTCAGGTTCTTTGTCATAAAAAACAGCGGAACGGATGAGGATGCCAAGGATGTTTTCCAGGAGGCTATCATCCTAATTTTCAAAAGGCTTAAAGATGAGTCTCTTGATTTGACGTGCGCGTTTAAAACCTATCTGTATTCAGTCTGCCGAATATTATGGCTGCGTCAGCTGGAAAAAAGAAAAGTTCGCAATAAGGTTGTTGCTGATGATCAGGTTTTTATCCACCTGGATGAAGATATTGAAGGTCTGGCGGCTGAACAGGAGCAATTTCGGATCTATCAGAAGCATTTTCAACTTTTGCACAAGGACTGTCAGGAGATTCTGCAATTATTCCTTAAAAAGGTTCCACTGAAAGAAATCGCTCGCATGATGAATATCAAGAGCGACAAATACTTGAAAAAAAGAAAGTATGATTGTAAAGAAGCATTGATTAAGCGAATACAGAATGACCCTGAATATAAACGAGTAAGAAATGAATACTGATTTTAGTTTATCAGAATTGTTCGACCGGTATCTGGAGAATGATCTGAATATCCTTGAAAGGCAGGAATTTGAACTGCGAATCAAGGCAGATTTGGCATTCGCAGAAAGGTTTCGGCTGCATAAGGAAGTTGACCAAGCACTGATTGAAGATGATATCCTTAGCTTCAGGTTGAAGTTGGAAAAAATCAGAACCAAAAATTCAGAGTTGGTTCAGGTTACGCCAATGGTTATCTCAGAAGAATTAAAACCCGAAATAGATCATGCAATCCTTGAGCAGGATGTCATGGCCCTGCGTGACCAATTAAACAGGATACATTCTTTAGTAATTGAGGAAGTGGATCCGGTCGAGATTAAAGGTTATTCCGGAATTGAAAGGGCAATCCTTAATCAGGATTCTATGGCTTTGAACACAGAGCTTGGCGTTTTCGAGGAACTGGTTTCCAGGGATGAGGTTATACAGGATAATTATTTGTCCTTCTTTAACCAGGATGTCGACCAGGCAATCATGCAGGAAGACGTCATGTCACTGCGCTCCAGGCTTGAAGATATTGGTGAGAGAACTGTTGGTGATAGGAAAACCATCCCCATGTCAAGAAGAGTTATCACATATGCTTCTACTGCTGTTGCGGCAGTATTTATTCTTGTTTTTGCGGGGTCATTGTTTCTCAGACAAACCTCAGCATCCCTTACTTCAGAGCGAACTTTCTCCAAATATTTCATGCCGTATGATGCTATGGGTATTAAACGGGGAGGATCGGAAACTGGCTACGGCGCGTTTGAACTGGGGCTCCAGAAATATAATAAAGGTGAGCTGAAAAACGCTCTTGAATTTTTTGAGCTCTCCATCAGTGAATCCAAAATAAACGATCAAGTTCTCATATATGCCGCGACAAGCGCCATGTTTACAGGGGATCCCGATAAAGCACTCCGGTATTTGGGGAAATTGGATATCAGTTCTCTGAATTACGATCAGGTTGAATGGTATTCTGCGGGCTGCTACCTAAAGAAGAATGATATTGAAAAAGCCAAAGCAATTCTTAAGAAAATTTCAGCAGATCCAGAACATAGTTATTATAACGAAGCAACCGCAATGTTAAAGTGAATGCTGAAAGGGATTAAGTTTGCTTACAGTTTCCACCCGTTCCAAACTAAAACCTTTAAGATTCCTTCAGTTCCAGATCAGGTTCCATTACAGTTTCCGACTATTCCGTTTCCATGATATCCCTGCTCTCCGGCGGGGATTCTTTTTTACCTGAAGGAAAACAAGGCCTAAGACAATCAGTGAAGAAAAGAGCAGGAGGTAAATTAACCCGGGTTTTTTAGGTGAAATGTCCAGTACCTGGTTTTTGCCAAGCTCAATAAATCCAGCCCAAAAGTGAGGATGAGCATGTAGTTGATCCGCCTTCCCGAGATAATCCAACTTGCTCTTTTGGAGTGCGTCCGAGATGTTTGATCCTGAAAGTATTGATTGATAGAATTTAATCATTAATTCTTTGCTTGAGCGATCATCAACGGTCCACATCGTCATGATCAGATTAGGGCATCCTGCAAAGATAAATGCACGCCCAAAGCTTAATATACCTTCGCCGCCGGCCATTTGCCCGGAACCTGTTTCACAAGCCGACAGTACAGTCAACCAGGCATTTAAAGAAAGGTTATACACTTCATGACCAAAAAGTATACCGTCTTCCTTATCATCCGCACCCGGGGTAAACACCAGGCCGGAATTTAATGAATTACTCTTATTGGGTATGGTGTGCATTGCAAGGTGCAGGATCCCGTATTTGGAGACAATGCTTTTAAACTTTGCTTCAGTGGCATTATTACCAAGTAAAAGCTTACCACCAATCATCTTTTTAATTGCCCTGGATTCCTGGAAGGTACCTTTTAACTCAGGTAAACCATCCTGCGCTTTTCGCATAAAATCGGAGATCTTTCCTGACGACATGTTATAACCCGGGGCCACTGCAAGAACGCTTCGTAAGGGTTTAATCTCCCGTGTAGGTTTATAAAAGAAGATGGTAGCAGTAAGGCCATAGCTAAAAGAATGATTACGAATGAGATATGGTAGTTTCCGATAATCTTGCCTGGTTCCGCTGTTCATGGTATCCAATAAGGCCTCGAAGGGAATATAGCTGATAACGCCATCAGGAATGATAATAATTTCCTTGGGTAGGACAATGGAACCGGTTGAGCCGAGAAGAATTTCCTTCAATCCTGCAGCTGCTTCACAATACTTTTTCCGGGCCGAACTGGTTAAGCTTTCAGCATTCCCTTTCATAAATTCGAGCAAGTAACCTATATCTTTCTTCGTCTTTCCGGAAAAAAGCACACGACTGATGGTAGAACCAAAGGGATTAACTGTCAAGATGTACAGGGAATCGAAGGCAATTGCGTATTCCACCATAACCTGATTCGGAGTCAACATTCGGGAGACCTGATCAAGAGATAATGTTGACCGGTCAAATTTGGCCCGGAAATAATCCGGATATTTTTGTCTGTAATTCGTTATCAGGCTCTCAATCTGCTGGTTATAAAAGAAGAGTTCCTGCTGTAGTTCCCCGATCTTCTTTTGATCAACATTCTGAGCAGCGTTAGCTTCAATGATTTTTCCCTGGACATCAGCAACCCTCTGACGAATGGAATTCTCTTTGTCCAGATCAACCTGTGGTATAAAGCTGGTTTTAAACTCTACATCTTTAACAGAACTCCACAAACTGGCCGATTTGCACTGCTCAATCGTGTTAAAAAGTTTGGAAATATAGGTGCTGTCGCCTGTCAGATGGAAAATATTATATTCCAATTCGATCAAAGTATTGTAAGTCTCTCTTTGCATTCTGCTGACCTGCAACTTGCTCGACTGCATCTCAACCTTGTTCCGCAATGAATCGATCAGTTTTAATGAATAATAATATCTGTCTTCAGCTTTTTTATATTTGCGGATATCGTTGGTCTCAGTACCCCAGATATAAAATATTTTAGCATTCAGGTTCATCAATTCGATCAGCTTAAAGTCATTGGTGGCTTCCAAATTAAACGGAATTTCATCCGGTGAAACCTCTTTATTTTGTTGGCTTAAGGATTTCATTGCCTCCGACCATTTAACCAGCGCAGACTCATAACGGTCTTGATTTAGCAAAAGGTTTGCACAATTCTGATTAGAAATTACAATCACATCACTTGCCGATAGTATTTTTTTCTTAACGATTGTTTCGATAATAAGATTCATTTCACGATAAAACTGGTTACTATCGGCTTTTGATCTCGGGGATGATCTCAGGTTTATGTCCGCCTGATTTACCTTTGCCATTGCCCAGGAACGGTCCAGGGGTTTTCCGGATTGAAAATCATTGATTATAAGTTTATTAATTGTTTTTGCTTGTTGATAGGCACTATCTTCAATGAGGGAAATAACCAAATTTCCGTATACATCAAAAATGTTTACAGGAAAGTGCTTCTGTTTAAAGTCGATGCAACTCTGGAACACTTCAATAGCTTTTTTGTGATCTGCCAAACTTTGATACACTAAACCAAGGTTATTAAGAGCTTTGCTTTTTTGATCGGCTATCCTGGTTACGGCATTGTCACCCTTGTTTTTATCAACGAATTGATCAAAAAATCCTATGCTTTGGGTGAAGTAATCTATAGAGTGTTCAAATTCCCCGATTTGCTTCAATGCGTTTCCTGCATTGGTATAGACAGAACCTAAAAGGATGTAATCCGGGTGTTTCAGCTTCCTTAAAAACTCACATGATTTTAAATATGCCTCCTCACTGTCCGATAACCGTCCAAGCCTTTTAAAGGCAATGCCGGCATTATTAAATAATTTGGCTAAAAGGGTCAGCTCTTCTTCTGATTTGCAAAGGGATTCCTGCTTGTTACACCACTCATAGAGAGCGGGCCATTTGTCATTTTCTTGTTTTTGGAGGAGATATTTTCCATGTAAGCTCCTTATTTTCAACTCAGTTAATAAGTCAATGCGAATTTTTTTGCCTGAACAGAGATCAAGTAGACTGTCAATTTTGATTTTGGCCAGATCGATCATTGCGGGATTAAGCATATTGGTTGTCACCTTGATAATTGAATCGAGGTTGGTCATCGCGTTATTTGATTCCTGCGAACATCCCTGCCGGTAAGATGTAAAACCGGCGATTAGGGCGATAATTAGCCAAAATCTTCTGTCCATAGTTCAAATCTATAACAAACAAAGGTAAAATCAATATTATGATGTGATTTTAACTTGCATTAAATCAGTGAATTATAAAATATTCATAAAAATATTTGAAAAAATGGGGTAACCTTTTAAGTGGCAGGGGTATTAATAATCGGAAACTGTAAGTAAAAAATCTTAAAAAATTGCACAATGGAACGGTCAAATCTCTCCTCAATGATGTTTGTAAGCCTGGCTTTTGATGAAATGTTGAACGTACGTGGTGGTGATGGTGGTACAACTCCTCCTCCTCCTCCGGTAAAAACGGGCACCGAAGAAGATATTATTCTCTAGCCAACAGTTCCATCAGTTTTTTTCTCTTATTCTTTACCGGCTTTAGTCAGGGGCTATTGCTGTTAGCAAAATCATTGTATATCTTTCGCTGGCCTAATAAGATTGGTCGCAATGGCATTTCTACCGTTTACCAGACAGCTTGATGCGAAAGATTGCGGTCCGGCATGTTTGCGGATGGTGGCAGGTTTCCACGGCAAAAAATTCTCCATACAATATTTACGGGATCGGTGTTATATAACCAGGGGTGGGGTCAGTCTTTTAGGCATCAGCGATGCTGCTGAGTCTATCGGTTTTAAAACCTTAGGGGCTAAACTTACCTGGGAGCAATTATCCCGCGAAGCTCCAATTCCCTGCATTGTCCATTGGAATCAAAATCATTTTGTTGTAGTAGTAAAAACCGGCAAACGGTCTGTTTTGGTTGCTGATCCTGCGTTGGGAATGGTCAGGTATTCAGTGAAAGAGTTTAAAAAGAAATGGATTTCTGCTACCAGTGAAGGGCAGGAGATCGGTCTCTGCTTACTGCTCGAACCGACTCCTGAATTCTTTCACATGGAGGGTGATATCCACAAGAGGAATTCATTCAGGTTTCTGTTTAAATATTTCCATCCGCACAGGAGATTCTACCTGCAACTTATTCTTGGAATGCTGGTTGGGTCGTTAATCCTGTTGATTCTCCCGTTCCTCACCCAGGCTGTCGTTGATATCGGTATCAATAATCAGGATATCGGTTTTATTTACCTGGTGTTAATTGCGCAGCTGTTATTAATTGCCGGCCGTACCAGCATCGAGTTCATTCGCTCCTGGATACTTCTTCATATGAGCACCAGGGTTAATATATCTCTGATCTCTGATTATCTCATGAAACTGATGCGCCTACCTGCACGGTTTTTTGACAGTAAAATGACAGGTGATAT
>JAPLDV010000479.1 GCA_026391235.1 Bacteroidia bacterium
AACCGCTCATAAATCAGAGTAGCTTCACCTGCTAACAGAAACATGGTAAACCCGCGAAAGAAATCTACAGATGTCACCCGGTCGGGTAAAGGGGAATTCATTAATTGCGCTTTTGTGTTCATTTTTTTATGATTTGAATTACCTGAGTCCGAAGGGAAGGAATGGTCAGATGCAATTTGTTCTCCTCAGCTTTTACCGGTTGCCGGCTCACCAATTCGATGGCCGAAAAATTCTGAGAAATTTTGAGTTCCGGAAGGTCAAGTGACAAAACACATTGCACATCCCTATTTTCAATATTCCTGACTGTAAAGAATAGGTCACCGGCCTCACCAAAGCGTTCAATCCGCACTGATCCCACGCTGCAGGAGGCTCCGGTCACCGGTTCCCAGCCTGCTCCCGCAATCTGCTTAATAATGGGTATATACTTTTTGAAAAACGGACGGCCAATTTCTATCTTTTTCTGATCTTTCCAATAAGGATCGTTCGAAGCATCCACACTGAAAAATGATGGAAAGAAGCCGTAAGCCATCAGTTTCTCAAAATAAATTTCATACCCTTTGTATGGAGAATCGGTAAAGGCCTTATCATTTAAGCCTTCATTCAAAAGAAAAACGATGGGTTTCTGATAGGAGATCGCCCGTTTAAAATCCAGTGCTTCAGTATTATGATCATCAGATGAGTACCAATTCAATTCAGCTCCGAACAGATCCAGGTTAGCCGCCGCAAATGGATTCCAGCCATGTCCGTTTCCCATGGCCAGTTTTCCCTGCGAATGCATTTCATCGGCAATTTTTTTCATAAATTCAAATTCGGAGACAAAATTCCAGATCGCCGGCCTCGCTACATCCGCTGAAAACGTTAACGGATAATCCGTAAACATAAAATGCTCATCGCGGTAATTCAAATCATGATGCCAGTTCCATTCCATTGAATCAAAATAAATACCATCAACATTCATTTTAATTGCAGGCCTGATCTCATCCTGTAAAACATATTGATACCGGTTATAGCCGGATAGGTCAGGATCGCAATTGGTGGTAATACTCACGGCCCATCCCGAACTGAACCAGGGAGTTTCCAGTCGCCGGGCCTGCCATCGTCCGTTCTTATCCCCGGTTGCACTGTTGTTAACATATTCCCTGTGTTCTTTGGGTATCATTTTATCAGACACAAGAGTATCATAAGGAATACTCTTTGTAAGAATCGGCAATTGAATATCCCACGGTTCGGTGTATTGAAAGCTCAGCACTCCTGTTCCTTTATCGGACAGGATATTGGGTAATTTTTTCCCGTCCTTTTTATCGGAATTATTCCAGGAGGTTTCATGAAAGGCGAATCCAAAATCTTCCCAGCCAGGTATCGACCGTAAGGCAGTAAAAGGGAGCCAGATTCCTTCAGTGATCACTCTCTTTTTAAAAGACTCAGGATAAATGGAATAATATTGTTTAAGCGCTGCTCTCATGCCCCACCCGGAATTGAAGTCAAACTGACACAATTTAAAAAATGCCCGGTTTGGAAATTTTTCGGTTAACGGACTGGTTGCCACATCAAACTCAGCGATTAATCCTTTATCTATCTCTGCACCCAAACGATAAACCAGCGGGATTGTCAAATCAATTCCCAGTCCCTTCCCCTGATTATCAATGCTTACAGCACCCAGGGGATAAAAGGACATTGTGCCTTGCCCGACAGCATCGCCATATCCGCCATCGGACAGATTCTCCCCATTGAACGCCCCATCGGGAGGCAAAGCGGTAGTTATTGGCACCGTATCAAAATATTTCAGACCGGTTTTCATAATTTCCGATTTTCCCAACCCACGATACCATTTCCAGGTGCCACCACTCAGAGGAAGAATGATTCGAAGCGTAATGCATGAACTACCCGTAGGCAGATATTCCAATTCTCCATCTATTTCAGTGTAATTTCCCCTGTTAATTTCATGAATTACAACCTGATAGAGATTGTTCCGATATCGCGATATTCTGGCATTTGGGGTAACATTCACATTGTCCATGGCAAGCTCTGTTACCTGGCTTTTTCCTTTGCCAGCTTCCTGGTACTCAACATGAATGGAGGGACCGAATAGAAAAGCTCCGTCATTTATATAGATAGGATCTTTGGCATTTAGAGTGTTAAAGGCTGAAAATACTACAACAATCAATACATTGATCATCAATGCCTTGTAATTCACTATTTTGAATTCTATTTTCAATCTTGTATTTACAATCCAATTTGGGCAAATTTTGATTCAGGAGTCTGATCAAGTGGAATTGCCCCGATTTCTGTCCATCCGCCATCGCTTTCCACAATTGCGAAATTCACAAATTTACTGAGCGTTCCTAATCCCGTTCTTAGTATAGAAAACTCAATAGCTTTTCGTCCATGGTTAGTTTTTATTTCTGAAAATTTGATCATATCCGCGAAAGTATAAACGGCATTCCAGTTCCAGTCATTACCGGGACCAACATGGGCATAAACATCTCCCCATGCATCTGATACAGATCCTTCGCACAAAAAATCGGCACCCGATCCCGCAGGATACATCCAGCTTTTCAATCCGGTTTCCGGATTATTGTCGGCATCAAGGTAAATATCGATAACAGCAAGGGTAAAGTCAGTTGTTCCTTCGAGATAGAAGTTCAGATACCCTGCCGAGGCAAATGTTTTAACAGCCAGAAGCGTGCCCCCGGTGCCTGCCACATTCTCGTGCGTGTATTCCACATAAGTCCAATCCGTGAAATCGCCATCAATTTTAATGTTAGGTCCGATAATCAGAACCGTATCAATAAAAGTGTTGATTTCACTCAACTTTTTTGCGGTCAAAGAAACTAGGAACTGCCCTTTTTTCGTAAACACATGCATCGGATTCGACAGCGTGGAGCCGGTGCTTTGGTCGCCAAAGTCCCAAACGTATTCAGTGGCGTTGGTTGAAAAATTGGTAAAATTTACTTTGTAACCATCAGCGATATAGCTAAATACAGCTTTTACAGCACTGGAAGTATCGTCTTTCTTGCACGAAACAGTTATCAGCATCGACAAAGCAATGCCCAATATAAACCATTTATTTTTTTTCATGTTGTTTAATAATTTAATCATGAGATGTTTGTTATCAGTTATCAGTTATTGGTTATTGGTTATTGGTTATTGGTTATTGGTTATTAGTTATTGGTTATTAGTTATTAGTTATTAGTTATTTGGGGATGATTTTCAGCAGGTGCTTTAAATTATTCATTCCGCTTATTGGATCCCAGGTGTCGGTGTTGGCCAGCCGGACGGAATATTCAATCCTGCTTTTCAAGTTTTCCGACCGGTCAGTAACGTTGAGATACAGATCATAATCACCCTGAGGAATCCCGGTCAATTTTACATTAGTATTGATTGTGAATAATCCATTGGGTTTGCATTTGCGTAAATCAACCGGCAATTCAACCGGATAGATATTGCCCGATGTTTTGTTCTTAAATACAATGCTGGTGATTTTATAGTTATACAGCGGAGCATAACCTTTGTTTGTAAGGATAATTTCCACTTTATAATCTTGATCTGCAACCACTTGTTTTGCGAACCTGGCGCTCACCAACACCAATCGGTAACCAAGATTCCGCTGGAACTCATTGAAACACCCGGCATTTCTCCAGGCAATAATTACGGGTTGATACCAATCGAGATTCAAATAAGTCCATTTCAGCAGTTTCATTTCAGTCTGCCCGGTTGAACAACCCGGGAAAACTCCTTCCGGAGGGCAAGTTTCGCCGCCGGTTGGCACATACAGCGCTTCTTTGCTGATGTACTCCTTATCGGCCTGTATGTTGCTGTAGGTGCCGTAATCGGTTCCCCCTGCCAGAAAGCAGTCGTTATGATGTCCTATCCGTGCCCGGTTATCATTGGTGTACGCTATTGAAGTATCGACAGGTGAAGTTGTCTGTACTATCTGCTGTTTTGCTCCCGGTGTGCGTACCTGCACCATAATTTCGGCAGGCAGCACACTAAGCAGCTTGTAAAGAACTTCTCTTTCGTTTTCAACAGTTGCCAGCCCATTACTTGAACTGTGCCATTCGCCCCATGCACCGATAAATCCAGCCTGCACAAACGCAATTACATCTTTGTTTTGCTCAAACAGAGGTTTAAGCTGATCAATATGCTGTTTTACAATTAACAAAGAGGCATCGGTGCCGCTCATATCATCAGTATATGCAAAACGCAAAACACATTTGAGGCCGGCATCTCGCAGGTATTGCATATCAGAATTAATCAGCTGAACCTCCTTTTCGCTTATGGGCTGATCCTTGAATTTTTCGAGGTAAAAGAACCTCATGATCATGGTCACATTTTCAGCCTTGAGAGATTTAAGCCAAACAGGGCTCAGATTATCACCTTCCGAATTAACGACTGCATTATGAATAAAACCACGCTCCGGATTTGGGAAAATATCCATCGACTGCTCATATTGAATGGCATTGAAATTCTTATCGTCAACTTCGCCATCGGGCTTTTTGCACCCGGCAACCAAAGACAATGCCAAACAACCCAGCAACAGACCAGGCAGGTATTTCACCAGTTTAACGTTATTGGTCATGATTCACTATTCTGATTTTTGACCTGACTATCAATTATATCCGGGATTCTGAATGAACAATCCTTTTCCCTCACTAACCTTACTTAATGAGAATGGAAATACCACTTTATAATCGTTTGCGTATGTCGATTGTGTAAGTTCTATGCACCGCGACACGAATTTTCCATGCCTGATAAGATCGGAGCGGTACTGGCCGTTTTCGCACCAGTATTCATGGCTTCTTTCAGTCAGGATCAGGTCATTAAAAGCTGACAATGAGCTGTAATCCGATAATAATTTATCCTCGAGGCCTGCTCTCCTGCGAATGATATTTACCAGTTCCATTGCTTCGGCATCGGGCGCTGCCAGGTTGGCTATTGCTTCGGCCTTCGACAGCAGAACATCAGCATACCGGTATTGAATGATGTCAACCGTTGAAAGGGATGTGGTTCTGAGTGCATCCGGATCAATTTTCAATGGAATCGGGCCAAGGTCCATATTGTCTCCCGGATTGCTCCTGTTGTAAACAATTTCATCTGTACCGGTATATTCGGTAATCAACATGGTTTTCCGGATGTCAGCACTTTCAAAGGTATCATAGAACCACCAGGTGCTCTGAACGGTGGCCCAGCCACCCAACGGAGGATAGTTGGAAGGAAGCACCATTAATTGCCACTGATTTTCGCTCGTGCCGTCGTAGTCGCAAGGTATGGCCCAAATAACTTCCTTGCTGTTTCTTGCCCCGCTAAGGCCCCACATCCCAACATAATCAGCCTGAAGCTCGTAGTAATTCATCTGA
>JAPLDV010000156.1 GCA_026391235.1 Bacteroidia bacterium
CCGGCCTTCGCCGGGATGACAACGCTCTTGCAGAAATTATGGAGGTGCACTTGTCATCCCGGCGAAGGCCGGGATCCCTTCACGCTGCACTGAGTTCCCCAAGGTTACCTACAGCAAACTGTCAAACTTCTCCCTTGTTTTCTTATCGGAAGGCCTTGTCATCTTAACGCTTACAATCTTGCCCTGAGTATCAAACAACATGAAAGTTGGAACCCCCATGATTTTATATTTTTTGCATAAGGCTGATTCCCAAGCTTTTTCACCGATAATCTGAACACCCTGAAGCTTGTTTTCCGGAACAAATTTCATCCAGGCTGCATGATCTTCATCAATAGAATAACTGATGAAAACGATGTTCTTGCCATGATAGTCGGTCTCCAGCGTATCCAGGTAAGGAATCTCATACTTGCACGGACCGCACCAGGTTGCCCAAACATCCACATAAACAAGCTTACCTCTGAAATCCGACAATTTAACAGTGTTGCCCTGCATATCCTTACCGGTAAAGTCAAACGCCGGCTGGCCCTGTCCAAGTGGTTCCCATTCAGCAACCGTAGCATTCAGCTTGTTTACCAAAGCGATATCCTTGCAATGGCTCAGGAAAAAGTCGATTGACTCCTGAACCTCAGTAACCTTAAGAATAGAAATCTTCCGGTGCTTTGTAATCTTCTTTTTGAGCAAAATAAGCATGATAGGGTTCATACATGGCAAGATTGTTGGCCCAGCCGAAAAGGACTTCTGCCTCCTCGGTTTTCCAGAACGGGTCGTTTGAATCATCTTTTTTTGCACCCGCCAGTGATGCTTTCCCGGCTGTCAGTATTGAATCCTGTTTTGCACGAAACTGATTTGGTTCAAGCTTGTAAGCATCATAGTCCATTGCCTCGCCCGAGATCGATTTGGTTACCAGGTAATTATTGATATCGGAGCCCTTTCCTGCAAATTTTAATGAAGTTTTGAAAGCAGCTGCATCAAAATTTATCTCCAGCTTCATGCCCGGAGCCAGGTTGAAAGGCATATAATCCTGCTTCCCAACCAACAGGTAATAATTCGAAGGTTTCGCCAGTTCGGGAATAACATAAGTAAAACTGCCATTTGCATCCGGGCGGATAGAATCTTTGGCACCACCGGGGTCGCCAAGAATAAAGAAACCGGAGGTAAGGTTCTGGACCTTTCCGGTAAGAGCTGCACCCTTTTTCTTGGCAGGGTTGCAGGAGAAGAGGAAGGGGACGAGGAAGATGGATAAGAGAAGTTTTTTCATGGCAGAATCGATTTTTGTTATTTGTTATTTATTGTTTGGTTGTCGGTTTTCAATTATCGGTTGTGAGGGTTGCAGGTTGCGGGTTGCGGGTTGCGGGAGGACCCGTGGGTCCTCCCCTACGAATACCACGGGGAAATCTGTAGGGGAGGAGCCATGGCTCCTCCCGCAACCTGATACCTGAAACCTGACACCTGACACCCGACACCTTCCTGTTGCCAAGACGCAATTATGCGTCTCTACAATTTTATTATTCGCTCAGTCAGATGCTGCTTTCCAGCCCATACGCGGATGAAATACATTCCGGGAACCAGGTTCGGGTGAAGCTGTTTTTGAATGGTTCCGTCACCCACGGCGAAAGTTTCTTCGTAAACACGTTCGCCGGTGATCGATATCATCTCAATTCTGGCCTCCGAAGTCTGGATACCATTTATTTGCAGATTAATGGCTCCGTTGGTCGGATTCGGATAAACAGATAATTTGCTGCTAATAAAACCGGTGGGTTCCGTACCTGAAGTACCCTGTACCAGGTTTGCCATCCAAATACCCCTGCCAAATGTTGCCGCATAGAGCTTTCGTGACGGAGAATGAATTTCCAGTTCAGAGATCACCACATTGGGCAAAAGGTTGCTATAAAGCGTCCATTTACCGGATTCATCGGTATAATAATAAACACCGGCATCGGTTCCGATATATACGACATCGTTTCCATAACCTTCCTGATGAACAACTGTATTCACCGGAATATTCGGGAGATCCATCGTCATGTTTTTCCAGGTGGTACCGCCGTCAACCGTCCGGTATACATGCTGTCCGGAAAGGAAACCGCCATACGTAACCCACAAATCCAGCGAATCGCTGCCATTTACAGCCAACGATGTAATATAGAGGGAATCGGGTATACCGTCAATTATATTTTTCCAACCTGCCCCTCCGTTCTGCGTGGCCCATAATTTTGTTGGTGTAGGATAATCATAACGGATCCGCGATGCGGCATACAAAGTTTTATTATTCCCGGGATACATGGCCAGAGCAGTAATCTCGGCCGGGCTGTTATAGCCGGAAACCGTGGGGAAACTCGAGATCTTTGTATAGGTATTTCCTTTGTTTATTGATTTATAGACATTGCCATAACCGACAAAAATGATATTTGGATTATTCATATCCTGAATCATCGGTGTAGTCCATTCCCCCTTTTCACTTCCCACATTAGGCCGAATGGATGTGAAACCGTCTCCGCCATTATCTGAGCGAACAAGACTGCCATATTGTGATGAGCCATAAACGATATCGGGATTATCGGGATTGATCATGCAATCCATACCATCACCGCCGATAAAATTGATCCAGTCGCCGTTGCGGTTATAAAAGCTCGAATTGTCCTGGGCTCCGCCCACTACATAACCGGGAAACATTTCACATAAGCCGATACGGTAAAACGAGGTGATGATCATGCCATTTGAACGCTCCTGCCAGGTTGTGGCATATTTACCATCGGGGCGGTTGCCCGGGATGATGGTATCTGTGCGGTCGACTCCACCGTCATGACAGGCGTAATATTTTTGATCAACAGGATTGTATTTATATTGATGCTGATCCGCATGAAGCGTGAAATTATCACTGGAAATCATATACCAATTAGAAACTGCATTCCAGCTGAGACCGCCGTCAGCACTAGCCTGCATATTTAATCCGCCTACGTATACCTTTTCCTGATTCTTCGGATCAACCAGGATAGCCAGGTCATACCATCCCTGACTATTCTCCAAGACATTCTGACCGTTTACTGCCGCCGTATTTCTGGCTGTCCATGTTTCTCCTGCGTCGGTCGACCGGTACAAGCCATAGAAGGTACCTTCAGGGTTTGCGGCTACAATATAGATGCAGTTGGAATTCTGAGGGGTAAGCCCGATCTCGGTTCTGCCAATACTCAGATCAGTGGGCCAGTTGGTATTCTTCTGGACCCATGTTTCACCGAAATCGGTTGTTTTCAACAGTTTTGGAGATCCTCCCCCAAAACTTCTGATGGTGCCCGTAGTGGCATAAATAACCAAGCCGCTGTTAAAATCCTGTTCGATATCCCAGATCACATCGCTGTTTACTTTGTGCCAGTTAACCCCGTCGTCAGTTGATTTAAAGATTCCTGAAACACCCGCAGCGACCAATGTTCCGGGTTGGGTGGGGTGAAAGAGAATCCTGCGGATCAGGGATGCATCAAAATCTGTCTGATTAAAAGACAAACCCGTTGGCCTCCAGGTAATCCCGCCATCATCCGTGCGATACACGCCCAAACCGTAGTGGGTATGGCGTTTACGGCTATCCGTATTCAGTGCCACACCGATATAGGCATAATCGCAAACAGAGATGAAAATATTATCGGGATTTTTAGGGTTGACGGCAATATCACTGATGCGGAGAATGGGAAGATCATCCGTGAGCGGCATGTAGGTATTTCCACCGTCGGTGGTTTTCCACACTCCCCCCTGGGCAACACCGATCCAGTAAATAAGAGGGTCGGTGGGGTGAAAAGAGATACAGTTTATTCTCCCCATCCCATGCGAGGAGTAAGTTCCGACGCTTGGCGGACGTTTATCAGGGCCGACAGGTGACCAGCCGTTACCGGTTTTCAGTGAAGCCTGCATCTGCTTTTGCGCCTGAATATTAATGACTTCTGATTCAAAAATTGTCGGGTCGGCCGGATTTCCATCGGGATTCAACCGGCTGCGATTGAACTCCATAAAACGGCCATATGCTTTCCATCCCTTTTGATCAATGTTTCCCGGAACCGACACCCATTGATCATAGGCCTTCATTGCATCTTTAAAAGTAAATTCCTTGTTAATATCCCTGCCTTGTGGAATAACAAACTGGCCCATCAGGCTGATACCGGATAGCATCAGGATCAGGCTGACCCAGAGAACCCTTGTTTTAAACGAATAATCCTTCATCGCGTATAAGCATTAATATGTAAGAATGTGAAAGAATAAGAAATGAAATTGCAAGTCTTGGCTTTAATCAAATAAAAGGTTTATCAGTTCTTGTTAATACAGGCGTAAATATATCATCAAATATTGGTGAAACATTAAAAACTCTTGAAAAGGAAAAAAAAGAAGAAGAAAGAGAAGAAGAAAAAATAGATGTTCGTGGGTTATACAAAAGGCTTGACGACGAAAAAAGAGAAAAAGATGAAACAGAAAAGAAAGCAGCTAATAAGCTTGATAAGAACCCGGTCGCCAACCAGAATAAACTTTGCCAGATCTTTTTCCTCAATAATCATATCGGTCCGTTTAATGTGCAAATATAGGATATTCTTTCCCGGTTTACTTCCTTCGCTGTGATGACATTTCCAGGCACCTCGTTATCGTGTAAAGGTCCCCGCAATTTGCCCAGTGCAGCGTGAAAAGGTCCCCGCTTTCGCGGGGATGACAATAGCACCTGCAGAATTTCCGCAAGAGCACCTGTCATCCCCGCGAAGGCGGGGACCTTTTCACGCTGCACTGAGTTAAGCGGTTGCAATGTTAACGATTGTTAACCCTTTGCACCGATTCGTTCACTTCTGCGTAAATTGGCATCGTGAACCGGAACCTGCGCTATATTATCATTGTGATGTCGGTAGCCCTGATAGGAATTATCATATTTCAGATTTACTGGATCAGCAATTCTTATGATCTTCAAAATCAGACCTTCCGCAATAAGGTTAACACTGCCCTGCAAGAGGTCTTAAATATGGAAACCGAGGAGACGATCATCAGTCATATACTTGATATGCAGGATAGTACTACGGAGCCAATTACAATTGAAACCTATCGGATCACTGAACAAACTGTAGATTTGGGTGATCATTCCGGCACGGAAAAACTCAAGGACTCGATGTATATCAACCAAACGGATCTCAACCGTATCGTTGGCAAAGTATTCCAGAGTTTGGCCACCATTCATCCTGAATTGCCTGCCATCAGTGAGAAGTATAAAAGGCTCCTGGAAGAACGTAAGATTACCACCCCGTTTATCCTGGCCTTCAGCAAGAATGACTCGGTGTTTGATCTGACCGGAGGAACCCCGGAAAAATTTGCTTCGGCCCAGGCGGTGCAAAAGTTACCCGGTATCAACCGGTTCAATGAGAAGGTGCTCGCCTATTTTCCCGAAACCCGTTCATTCCTGCTCAAAAGGATGTGGATGACCCTTATTGCATCGATATTCTTCGTAACCCTGGTCGCAGGGAGTTTCTTTTATATGCTGGCTATGCTGGTTCGCCAGAAAAAGCTATCGGATATAAAGAACGATTTCGTCAATAATATGACACATGAGTTGAAAACCCCCATATCCACCGTATCGGCGGCAATGGAAGCCCTTGTGCAATTTGATGCGTTGGACGATAGAGCTAAAAGCCTGAAATACATAGATTTATCCCGAAGGGAGCTGAACCGGCTGGCTGGTATGGTAGAAAATGTTTTGCGCATAAGTACTTTTGAGAAGCAGCAGCTCGTTTTATTTAAGGAAACATTTAATATCAGCCAGATTTTGGAAGAGACTGCACAGAAATTCATTCTTCAGAACCCCGGCCGGGTGGAGTTCCGGTTTGACCTTAAAGGACCCGGATATATTCACGCGGATAAGTTTCACATCCAGAATGTGATCAACAATTTGTTCGATAACGCGGTGAAGTATTCCGGTTCTTCTGCTTTGCTCGATGTAAGCTGCTACCGTGAAAATGAATTTGTTGTGTTTGTTGTGGGCGATCATGGGATGGGAATATCCAAAGAACAGCAAAAACATATTTTCGATAAGTTTTACCGGGTACCCACGGGCGATCTCCATGCCGTGAAAGGATTCGGGCTCGGCTTGGCCTATGTCAGGCAGATCGTTGAGGCCCACGGCGGATCGGTCGGAGTAAAAAGCCAGTTGGGAGCAGGATCAGAATTTACAGTTGCATTACCAGAAATCCAATGAAGAAGACCAAAGTACTGTTTGTCGAGGATGAAACATCCCTCGGATTGATTGTTAAAGAGAGCCTCGAATCGAGAGGTTTCGATGTCCGTTATTGTCAGGACGGAAAAACCGGAATGCAGGCATTTAGCGAGTATAAACCCGATATTTGCCTGTTAGACATCATGATGCCGGTGAAAGACGGATTCACAATGGCCCAGGAAATCCGCAAGACAGATTCAGTAACGCCAATCATATTCCTGACCGCCCGTTCGCAAACCACGGATGTAGTGAAGGGATTTGAGGTTGGCGGAAACGACTATATCAAGAAGCCCTTCAGTATGGAGGAGCTGATTGTCAGGATAAAAGCCAGGCTTGCGGATCCAAACGAAGCATTGAAATCGGATGATGATGTTGTGGTTCATCAGATCGGCACTTACCGGTTCGATCACATGAAACAAACGTTGGAATTCCGGAATCAGATCACCAAATTAACCCATCGCGAAGCCGAGATATTACGGCTCCTCTGTGTCAACCGCAGCCAGGTTGTTGAGCGCAGTTTCGTTTTGAAAAAGGTGTGGGGCGACGATAATTTCTTCAATGCCCGCAGCATGGACGTATTTATCACCAAGCTCCGGAAGCATCTTCAGTACGACAGCAATGTGGAGATATTGAATGTGAGGGGGATTGGATATAAGATGATCTATTAAAGCTCAGTGCAGCGTGAAAAGGTCCCCTGCATAGTCCTCGTTAGCGTGAAAAGGTCCCCGCCTTGCTGGTGTGGATCTTCTTGCCGGATTTCATCACCAGGACTTTCGTCTCTTTATCGTACGGTTCGAGCTGGACAATCTGGGTAATCCTGACGATATGCGACCGGTGGACGCGTAAAAATTCAGCCGGATCCAAATGCTCTTCGAGATAGCCCATGGTCAGCTGTTTCAGATACCTGCCGTCACCGGTGTAAACCATCACGTAATCATCCTCTGCCTCAATGTATTCAACCTGATCGATTGCGATCACCTTGATTTTCTGACCAGTTTTTACAACCACCCGGTCGAGATACATTCCGACAGGCAGCGTTCCTCCGGCGATTTTTGCCAATCCGGGTGCAGGGCCGGATTTTTGCGTTATCCTTTCGATAGCCTTATTCACCGACTGGCCAAAACGCTCCTTTGAATAGGGCTTCAGCAGGTAATCTACCGCATTGAATTCAAATGCTTTAATCGCAAATTCATAGAAAGCGGTTGAAAAGATCACCTGGGGATATTCATCCAGCAGTTCAAGCATCTCGAAACCGGATATTTTAGGCATCTGGATATCAAGAAAAACCAGGTCGGGCTTTTCCGACTGAATGGCTTTCAATCCTTCAAATCCGTTGGTACATTCGCCAATAATCTGTATATCCGGAAAATTATCCAGGTATGAGCGGATCAGAACCCTTGCCGGTTCTTCGTCATCAATGATCAGGGCTTTCAGTTGGGATTTCATCATTCGGGAATTGCGGGATGGTCAGTTTGATGGTAAAGCGGTTCTCCGATCGCTCAACCGTTAGGCAATTATCACAATTATAGGCCAGATACAGCCGGTTTTTTGTATTGATCAACCCGATACCCTTTCCTTTTCTTGGCGGGGCTTCGGGATCAAAATCATTGGTTATTCCAATCATCAGGCTGCCATCCTGATGGCAAAAAGCCCTAAGTTCGATTCTCACCGGCTCGGTGCTTTCATACACTCCATGCTTTATCGAATTCTCGACCAGCGGTTGAAGGATCATGTGTGGGATGGTCATTTGCAGGCACTCCTCCGGTATAATAAAATCAAATTGAAGGCGCTCGCCGAACCTTACCTTTTCGATTTCAAGATAATACCGGATATTTTCGAGTTCAGCCTTAAGGGATGTCAGATTATTATGCCGGTTTTCAAGCGCATACCGCAGGAATCCCGAAAGGCGGACGAGCATTTCGCGGGCTTGTTCAGGTTGGGTGGTTATCAGGGATGAAACCGAGTTGAGGCTGTTGAACAGGAAGTGCGGGTTAATCTGGGCCTTTAAACGATCGATTTCGGCCTCCTTCACCTGTAATCGTAAAGTAGATTCCTTACTGATGCGGGCTTTGCGGTCCTCGCTGTTCATATACAGGTAGTAAATCAGGATGATCAGAAAGTAAAAAAATAGTCCGGATATTCCCCGCCAGGGCAGCGACTCAATCAGAAAAGCGTGGTATTCTGTATGATCAGGCCAGCTATTGTACAAAATCAGGTAACCCACTCCGAGCCAAACGCCAAGAACGATCAAAGCTATCAGCAGGTGGTTGAGC
>JAPLDV010000777.1 GCA_026391235.1 Bacteroidia bacterium
AAAGGCTTGAAAGTTGTGATAGCCAGCGCCAAACCACCGCTAATAGTAGGCAGACTGGCAAAAAAAATGAAGCTTGATACACCCCAGGTCTCATATTCCGGTGCACTTATTATCAAAGATTACAGCAGGATAGTTTTTGAGCTCAAAATTCCAAAAAAAGAGTGTGTTGAGATAATAAATCATTGCAGGGAATGGGGCAAAGGTTTGACCATTGGGGCTAATGATGGGTTATTGTATTATGAAAAAAAACATCCTGAAACAATTATTCACCTTTATTCTTTGCATTCTGCCTGTCCACTTTGTTACGGCACAGGATAAAACCTCCAAAGATAAATCGATCCGCGAAGCCAATGTTGGTGGGTATATGATTACGAAGGTGGAGAAAGTTGATACAACCTTTAATGCGGGTTACTCGATGTATGCGGCAGCCTGGCCTTTAGTGAAGGAGTATCCGGGCAGGAGCTTTCAATCGGGTTTGTTTGGAACATGGATGTTTCCGCAGAATAACGGGCCTTTAACAAAGAAGGATTTTTATACAGATGTCGAAGGAGGTCTGGGCTGGTGGAATGACACAGAGTATGCCACGGAAACACCGAAATTCATTATGGGTGGAGTACAGCTGAACTTTGTCGGATGGGCTAACGGGCCCGGCGCCGGACAAGGCAGAGACTGGAGCGATGATAAAGGGAAATATGGTGTTGCTCAACTGAGCCCCTGGGTGTTGTGGCCACCGGATGGCTTAAACCTGAAGCAGGGCACATGCGGTGAATTGTTCGGCAGCGGCTACCTGCCCTTGCCGCTCACAGAGCCGAAATCCACTACTGCCGGTAAAGACGTTCCTACCGGGAATCAGTGCTGGACCCTGTTTCTGAACACCGGGAATTTCAAGGGCCCGGTTGCATTCTTTACTCCCTATTTCTGGACCCGCGCATCAGTTGACGATCCCAAATTGAGCGGCCTGTTTCTCGATCAGCGTCCAACACAATCCAATAAAGCGTTCCAGATGGAAACACAGCATATCCGTTCCGCTGAAGCCACTGATTCCAAAGGTCAGACCTACGTCCGTATCGCTACGACACAGTACCCTCTTGGATCTGATGGAAATACGGAACTGTTGCATCGTCTGATGGTCTATAACAAGAAAGCCCTCTGGGACAAGGTGGAAGCCTGGTTTAAGGGAGGTGCACCGGCCGACGGTACCATAGATCTCGCAGGGGCTACCATGCAGAAGTTTCAAAAGGGAGTCCGGTCAAACTGGAGTTTGTATGGTGATCATATCTCCAAGGATAAACGCGCCTTACTGAATATTACTTCCTATATGGATGCAAATGTCACGGACTCGGCAACCTTAAGAGTTCGCTGGGGTGGTGAGCTGGTCACACAGAAAAAAACAAAAAACGGATCAGTGGTAACTCTTCCCGAATATTATAAACTGGTTAAAACCGGTAATGATACCGTTGGTAAGTGGATTGCCGTGGCCCCAAAAGATGTGCCGGCAGAAACCGGACTGCAGAATGTTAGTTTTAGCAATACTGACCCCAGGACTCCCGTGGCTTACGTAACTCCAGAAGATAAAGGGAGTTGCTGGAAAACCCCCGGCCCGGCTGCCGGACCATTCAAGGTGAAACTGGGAGATGGCAGCACCGTGACCTACTATTGGTATCGATTCGCCAACCAGCCTGCATTGCTGAATGCGGGTCTGAGCAAGAAGGAGCGTGAGGAATTACAAAGGCGGGTGGAATTGCTTCACCGGAACTGGACAAAGGACCGCGAATACCTCCCTTCACCCCTGATCGGGAAACTGGCCGAAATTGACCCAGCTCTGATCGTCACCCCGCCTAAAGGCATGGAGGTGGGTTATGTTCCTATTGTTACACAGCAAGGATTAAAGTAATATGAACAGGACGCATCGTTTATTCATGCTTTTCGGACTACTAATTTTTGCCTGTTCTAACGTCTTTTCACAGGTTGATGAAAATGTTTTCCGTAATGCAGACAGCAAAAATGCAGAGACAACAGTGAATGATAAACTGTTAACAGACAGGTATTTAGACTTTAATGCGAATTGGCGTTTCCATTTAGGTGAAATGCCTGGTTTTTACCTCCCGGAGTTTGATGATGGCGGCTGGCGTGTTTTGGATGTTCCTCATGATTGGTCGGTGGAAGGCCAATTTGCAGAGGAGAACCCAAGCGGTGCATCAGGGGGCTATCTGCCAACCGGGATTGGTTGTTACCGCAAACATTTTGTCTTGCCTGAGGGTTTAAAAGGGAAACGATTTAAAATCAGGTTTGATGGCGTTTATATGAACTCATCCGTTTACCTGAACGGCACATTTCTGGGCAACCGTCCTTATGGTTTCAGCACTTTTGAATACGATTTAACCCCCTTTTTGAAATATGATGGGAAAAGCAACGTGATTGCCGTTAAGGTGGACAATTCAATATTGGACAATTGCAGATGGTACACCGGATCAGGAATTAATCGGAACGTCCATATTTTTGTAACCGGACAGCAGCATTTTAAATCCTTTGGTACATTTTTCAGAACCACTTCAATTGATGGCAATTTGGCCAGATTGAAAGTGGATTGTGAGGTTATTTCCAACAATTATCCGGAGAGCATGAGCATTAATTTTCAGCGATTTCCCGAGGACTGGAAAAAAGTTCTGAAAAAAGCCCGGATAGTTGCGCTTCTGAAAGACAAGGATGGTGGCATTTTTGCTAAAGCCACCGATAGCTGTGAACTTAGCGATTACACATCGATAAAATCCTCCATGAACATTGAAGCCAGGAATCCTGTGCTTTGGTCTGATAAAAACCCTTATCTCTACACGCTTGAACTTCAATTGTGGATTGATGACCGTCAGGTCGACACCGAGCAGCAAAAAGTCGGAATCCGTACCATCGAGTTCAATAAGGACCAGGGAATGGTTGTAAACGGAGATAAAGTCATAGTAAAAGGTGTATGCCTTCACAAAGATGCCGGGTCGTTTGGAACAGCAGTGCCTAAAGACGTTTGGCGGTACAGGCTGGAATTATTGAGGTGTGTGATGAAAAGGGCTTTTACATGATGGCTGAGGCTTTTGATGAATGGAACAAAACATGGTACTATGGCCGGTCGGAAGATCCGGCGGGTAAAAAGCCCGGTACCTACCATATGTTCTTTAACCAATGGGCCGAAACCGATCTGAAGGATATGGTCAGGGGTGATCGTAATCATCCCTCGGTTTTTATGTATTCTGTGGGTAATGAGGTGCCTGACCAGCGATATCCGGATGGGCCCAAAACCTTGAAGAAGCTGATTGACTGGGCTAAGGAAGAGGATGATACCCACATGATAACGGCTACCTGCGACTGGGCACCCTGGGCCAACGCAAATGGATTTTTCGATACCATGGACATCGCCGGATACAATTATCCCGACCGGTATTTTAAGGAGCATTATCGTGAAGAACATGCCCGCTATCCAAACCGGATATTGTTGGGTGCGGAAAACTATCTGACTCTCGAAAACTGGCTTGCAGTACGCGATAATCCATATGTTGCCGGCCTTTTCTTATGGGTAGGGATTGATTACCTGGGGGAATCGCTGGGCTGGTCCCGTCGTGGCTGGGAATGGGGACTGATTGATATCGCCGGTTTCGAAAAGCCTTTGTATTACTACTGGCAGGCATTCTGGTCGGAAAAGCCAATGGTGCACATCGCCGTAAACCTGAAAGTAAAAGACGGCTTTGAGTGGCGCAGTTACAACGTTGCCTCGCACTGGAATTTTAATCCGGGAGATGTGGATACGGTTTTTGTATACAGCAACGCCGAAAAAGTTGAATTATATCAAAACGGTAAATGCCTTGGAATAAAGCCGGTGAATCCCGATACTTATCAGGCCATCTATCTTGTTGATTATAAAAAAGGTGAGTTGCTTGCAAAAGCATTTAAGAAAAAGGAAATCGTGGCAACCCATACGTTAAAAACGGCTGGGGAGCCTAAAAAACTGATATTAAAGGAGGAGCGGAAATCAGTTGGCACGGAAAGCGACCGGCTCGTTTTTCTTACCCTTGAGATTCAGGATGAAAAAGGAACACTCTGTCCTATTGCCAAAAACGAAATAACCGTTGATGTAAATGGTGCGGGTGAATTGATTGGATTGGATTCGGGAAACCAGTTCAGCCACGAATTGTACAAACAAAACAAACGCGAAGCTTACGAGGGGAGATTGTTGCTAACCGTTCGTCCGAAAAGGAAAGGCATTGTTACCGTTCAATGCCGGGCGGGGGATTTAGAATCAGGCACAATCAATATTCAAAATTAAAAACCGCCGGCTATGTTCTCAAAATATTTTTCTGCCTTTTCTGTCGCGGGCCTGCGGCAACACGATTGCTTTCTCTGCCAATCACGCGTCAGGCGTGAATTTTACCCATAATATCTGTTTATGATAATGCACGAATCGACCCAAGGTTATTTTAAATCAATGAAATCATTCCTCCTCGGATTGTTCCTGGTTTTCTCGGGAACGCCCAGCGTATTGAAGGCCGCGTCCGCCATTGGTTCGGAACAATGGGCCGTTTTTGAAACCTCGTTCACGTCCGATCAGAAATATGGAAACCCGTTCCTGGACTTGCAGGTCGATGTCGTCTTCCGCAATGGCAGCCAGAAATGGCTGGTTCCCGCGTTTTGGGCCGGGGGCGACAAGTGGACGGTTCGCTTCGCACCGCCGGTAAAGGGGGATTACACATTCCAGGTCAAATGTTCGGACCCGGCAAACAGGGTGTTGAACGGGGCACCTCAAGCGCTGCACGTCACCGCCTACACGGGCGATAATCCGCTGCTCAAACATGGCTTTCTCCGAGTGGCCGGGGACAAACGGCATTTCGAGCATGCCGATGGCACCCCGTTCCTCTGGCTGGCTGATACGTGGTGGAAGTGCCTGGGCAAGCGGATGACCTGGGAGGGTTTTCAGGAACTGTCCGCCGACCGTCGCATCAAACACCTCGCAGATGCCTGGAATGGTGCCGGTGATCGTCGGCGGATGGGGGCGTCCGCAGGGTGGTGGCGAGAGCACACTGGCACAGGTGGGACTCGACGGCTACAAGCGGCATTGGCGGAACCTGATTGCCCGCTACGGTGCCTGGCCCACGGTTTGGATCGTCGGCGGTGAAGTAAGCCAGACGGATGCTCAAACGAAGTACAAGGGAATTACCACATACGGAATTTTAGAGAATACGGGTATTAGCAATCCAAGAGAAATGTGGACTTAACCCATGATGTTTTTTTCTACCAAGTTCAATTTTCATCGATGAAATCAACTCTACTCACCACCCTGCTGCTCACCCCGCTGACTCTTCAGGTCACTGAAAAGCAAAAGCAGGTGAAGCCCAACATCATCATCATCCTCGCCGACGACCTCGGCTACGGTGATGTCGGTTGCTACAATCCGGAATCCAAAGTCGCCACCCCAAACCTCGATCGGCTGGCACGCGAAGGGATCCGATTCACCGACGCGCATGCTCCATCCACGGTCAGCACGCCCAGCCGTTATAGCCTGCTGACCGGCCGGATGGCCTTCCGCATCCCTTATAAAGGAGTCTTTGCCGGTGTGGGTGGGCCATGTCTCATCAAAGAGGATCAGCTTACCCTGCCGCAAATGCTCCGCAACCAGGGCTATGCCACTGCGATGACGGGCAAATGGCATGTCGGCCTGAGTTTCTTCGACAAAGAGGGGCAGCGCATTACCCAAGGAGGAGTGGAAGGTGTAAAGATGATCGATTACTCACGCGCGATACCGGACGGGCCGGTTAATCGCGGTTTCGACCTGTTCTTTGGCACAGCCTGCTGTCCGGCCACCGATTTTCTCTATGCCTTCATCGATGGCGACCGAATTCCGGTGCCACCCACCGGGATGCTCGACAAGTCGAAACTGCCAAAATATCCTTATGCCGACGACAACCGCGACGGCATGATCGCACCAAACTATGACCTCGAAGAAATTGACATGGTATTCCTGAAAAAGAGCCGTGAGTTTCTGGAACAACACGCGAAGAGCCAACCGGAGAAGCCCTTCTTCCTCCTTCACTCCATGAATGCAGTGCATCTCCCCTCTTTCGCATCGAAACAGTTTCAGGGCAGCACCAAAGCGGGACCGCACGGGGATTTCATCCATGAACTCGACTACCTGGAACGACTCGGGATGGCGGACAACACCGTGGTGATGTTTTCCAGCGACAACGGACCTGAAGTCACGAGCGTCGTTCACATGCGAGCCGACTACGGTCATGACGGCGCACGGCCCTGGCGCGGGATGAAACGCGATCAGTGGGAGGGTGGACACCGGGTTCCGTTCATCGTTCGCTGGCCGGGAAAAATCGCATCCGGCAGCACGAGCGACCAGACGGTCTGCCTCACGGATATCATGGCGACTTGCGCCGCGATATCCGGCACCACGCTGCCGGACAGCGCTGCTGAGGACAGCTTCGATATTCTTCCCTTACTGCTGGGGAAAGAGAGTGGTGGCACGGTCCGCCCATACACCCTGCACCAGACCATCAGTCTGGCACTCGCCATCCGCAAGGGGCCCTGGAAATACCTCGATCATCGCGGCTCGGGAGGGAACAATTACAACAATCCTGAGCTGAAACCCTTCGCTCTGCCTGACTCCGCACCGGATGCGCCGGGCCAGCTTTACAACCTTGAAACCGATCCCGGTGAGACAGTGAATCTCTATTTCAAACACCCGGAGATCGTGCGCGAACTGAAGACCCTGTTGGAAACCAGCAAAGCTCAGGGACGCAGCGGCTTGAAATAATCAAATCAGTAAATCATGAAAAAACTTGTACTCTGCTTATTTTTCGGCCTGACGGGAGGGATTCTTTTGGCCGGACCACTGGGTTTTGAAACATCGGAATATTCTGCCCGCAGACAAAAATTGATGGACCAGATCGATCAGGACGGGCTCCAACTTCTGGACGGGGCAAAGGAAGAATCAGAGAAGTCTCGGGGCATCGATGGCATTGCCGAAAGCCTGATCCGGATTCGTGGTTTTCAATGGAAAGACTTCGAGCATTTAATTCGGGCAGCAAAAGAAAAACTCGAGGACAAAACCACGAAGCC
>JAPLDV010000058.1 GCA_026391235.1 Bacteroidia bacterium
AATCGTTCCAATTGAAGAACAGGTCGAAAACTCATCGGTTTATTATGAGAAGAGTAATAAAACATGGTTTCTTTTCACCAACCACATCGGGATCGATGGCGGGGAATACACGGATGCTGTCTGGGTTTACTGGAGCAAGGACCTGAATCTCTGGGATCCTCAGAACAAGGCAGTTGTGCTGGATGGTCAGAATTGCAGCTGGTCAAAGAAATGCGTCGGCCTGCCATCCGTTCTTCCGGTTGGCAGCCGGCTGGCCCTGTTCTATGACGCGCCGGGCGGAAACAGCACCAGCCACATGAAGAGAAATATCGCTCTGGCATGGCTAAATTTACCACTGGCACCTCCCGATGCCATCAAATATCCTGTTCCTGCCCCTTATCAGCCAGGGAACTGAATCCGGCAATATCAAAGCTGATTAAAACAAGGGATGCCCTGAATCAAGTGATACATGTGTAAAAATGATTGCTGCCGGTAATTGATGGAAGATACAGATTTCATGCGAAGGTTAAAGGCAGGTGACAATGCTGCTTTTAATGAGCTGGTAATGATTTACAGAAATCGTGTCATAAACACATGTTACCGTTTCTTATTGAGCCGGAATGATGCTGAAGATGTTTCACAGGATGTTTTTATTGAGGTTTTTCAATCCATTCGATCATTTCGCGGCAATTCAAAACTGTCAACCTGGATTTACCGGATCGCGGTAACCAAGAGTCTCGATGAACTTAAAAAGCGCAAAAGGAAAAAGCGCATCTCTTCGTTGGGAAAAATGCTGCACCTGGATGATGTGGCCGGATGGATTGCCGGCGGTTCAAAGAATTTAGAGTCAATTCTCAAAAACAGTGCTTGAACATGCAAGAAATAAAACAAATAATCGTCAAACCAATTCAGGAGAAATGAAAGAGTCGGAATTAAATATCAAGGTGCGGCAAACACTCAATGAGTTTGAATCTTTAGGGGGTATTCAACCCTCTGCGGATTGGGACCAGTCTTTTTTGAATAAACTTGGTTCCACCCGAACCCCGCAGGAAAAATCCTTTCAATCCGGAAAATCAGTTGTAGTCATGCTTTTTGTAATTCTTGTTAATGTTGGTATTATTTTTTGTTCTCGCTATGCTGAACGTATTCGTCATCGGGGCATTTGTTTGGAAAAGCATTTTACCGCCGCAAAAACCGGGGCCGGCTGCTTCATCCGATAATCGGGATGTTTCTGCTATTCTTGAGAAAGAGCTTGGCTTATCGCGGGAACAGGTTCAGCAGATTAAATACCTTCGCGCCGAATTTGTGGAGAAGGAGCAGAAATTGATAGCTGCTATTCGGATGCAAAGGGACTCCATGAACGCTGAAATGTTTAACAAGGTTACAAGCGAAGAGGTTATACATTCCCTGGCCGGGAAAATTGCCGAGAATGAGTATGGCATTGAATTGTTGCGCTATGAACAGGCTAAAAGGCTAAAATCTGTCTGCACGCCCGGCCAGGTTGAAAAGTTTGAAAGGCTTGTCAGGGAAATGCGAGACTATTTAAGGCCTGACAGCAATCCCGAAAAAGGGAAAAGGAGGGGCCCGCCAAAGAGAATGGATGAAAACCGGTAAACATTTTATCAATATTGTACATGAGTAAAAGTCAAAGTCTCAGGACCGTAACATTCATCATCCTGTTTGGTAGTTTTAGTTTACCGCACTTCTCCATTTCAGCCCAAACGCTTAATGAAATCTTAGGCAGGCCAACGGATTCAACGATTACAATCAGTATCCTCGTGAATCAGCAAACTGATCTGTATTGGGAATATGGAACTGCCACGGGTACTTTTTCCAATGTAACAGACAATTGTACGGCAGCGAAAGATATCCCGCTTGAAGTTGACTTTACAGGCCTGATTCCAAATACAAAGTATTATTACAGAACAAGATACCGTCCGGCCGGGACTGCTGTTTCCTATTTGTCCGGTCCTGAGCATACCTTTCAAACTCAAAGGGCCAAAGGTTCCACCTTTACCTTTACAATCGAATCGGATGAGCACCTGTACGATAAAAAGGGTGTCCGCAGCATATATCAGATCTGTCTGGCTAATCAGGCGGCTGATGGTCCCGACTTTATGCTTTCACTCGGAGATATTTTCGGGGACGATCATCAGCCATTAACCACTACTTCAGCGGATATGGATCAATTACACAGGGATTACAGGCCCTATCTGGGAAGTATCTGTCATTCGGTTCCGTTTTTTGTTTGTCTTGGAAATCATGAAGGTGAGTTCGACTATTATCTTTCCCAGACGCCTCCTGACAATATTGGCATTTACGGAACCTTATGGAGAAAGTTCTATTATCCAAATCCTTTCCCAAACAGGTTTTACAGTGGTAATACCGACATTGAACCTTACGGAATGGGAAATCCGGAAAACTATTATTCAGGGACCTGGGGCGATGCATTATTTGTTGTGCTGGATGCATACAGGTATCAATCAGCTACTTCTGCAAAACCGGGAAAATGGGATTGGACACTTGGCTATTCTCAATACACCTGGCTCAGGAGCACCCTTGAAAACAGTTCGGCGAAATATAAATTTGTTTTCGCCCATCATACCCTCGGGCAGGGCAGGGGAGGTGCCAAAACAGCCCGGTATTATGAATGGGGAGGGTATAACGCTGACGGTACAACATGGGGATTTGATGAAAACCGCCCGGGTTGGGGAAAGCCTGTCCATCAGTTATTCGTGGACAACGGGGTGAATATTTTCTTTCAGGGCCATGATCACCTGTTTGCACAGGAGGTGCTCGACGGGGTTATTTACCAGGAGGTGCCGATGCCCAGCGATTCCACCTATCAGATCGGAATGCTGGCAAATGCCGATGCCTACATTTCCAATACGGTCGGGGGAACCGGCCACCTCAGGGTTTCTGTTGCCCCCGATGATGTGAAGGTTGACTTCGTAAGGGCCTGGCTTCCTGCTGACACTGGCAGCCTGTATCACAACAGGGAGGTTGCCTTCAGCTATTCCCTTAAAAACGGGCCTTCAGCAGTCACTGCGGCCGTGATGGAACCGGTTTCTGTTAAAGTATACCCCAATCCGGCACGGGACAGGATCTATATCGGGCTAACCGATACCACGGAAAAGATCAGGGCCACCCTTTTCAGCCGCTCCGGGCAAAGGATTCTGGAAACCACACAAAGAGAGATCAATCTGAAGGGTATCCCCGAAGGTGTCTATTTCCTGAAAATTGAGACTGGTGGTGCAGTTGTTCGCAAAAAATTCATAATCAGCCGGTGATGGGAAAATTGTTCATTCTCTTACTGGCTATTTTCACCGGATATGGATTCGGTTACGGGCAGACGTTCACCGAAATCCTGGGGCGCCCCACAGGCAACTCGGTCACCATGAGCATCCTGTTTGATCGGGCGGTTGAAGTATACTGGGAATATGGTACCTCCCCCGGAAGCTATTCCTTGTCCACACCCGTATTTGTTGCTTTAAAGGATTCCGCTCTGGAGGCCGACCTGACCAACCTGGTTCCGGATAAGAAATACTATTACCGGACAAGATACCGTGCCAGCGGATCGGCGGCGCCTTTTCTCGCCGGTACGGAACATACTTTCCAGACACCCCGGCCTCCGGGCAGCACCTTTACTTTTGCGGTTGAAGCCGATCCGCATCTCGATGCAAATTCGATTCCTGATGCCTATGCCCTGACCCTTCAGAATATCCTGGCCGCAAATCCTGATTTTCTGCTGGATCTGGGCGATACCTTTTTCTCGGAAAAACAGCCGGATGTTAACCAGTCCGTTATTACCGAACGCCACCTTCTCTACCGTCCCTATTTCGGCAGCGTGTGTCATTCCGTCCCCCTCTTTCTTGCGCTGGGAAACCATGAGGGCGAATCGGGCTGGCGCCTGAACGGAACCCCGAACAGTATCCCGGTGATGGCTTCCAATACCCGCAAAAAGTATTACCCGAATCCCGTTCCGAATGCATTCTATTCCGGGAATATCAAGCCCGAAGAATTTGTCGGCCTCCGCGAAAATTATTATGCCTGGGAATGGGGCGATGCATTGTTCGTTGTCCTGGATCCCTATTGGCACACGGTGAACAAGCCGGACTGGGGCTGGACCCTTGGGGTTGATCAATACAACTGGTTTAAAAATACCCTGACTGCGAGTAAAGCGAAATTCAAGTTTGTGTTTTGCCATAACCTGGTGGGAGGAAATTCAAGCGATGCCCGCGGAGGGACAGAATTTGCCCACCTGTTTGAAATGGGGGGGAGCAACACAGATGGTTCCTGGGGATTTGATGCCAACCGCCCCGGCTGGGGAAAGCCAATCCATACCCTTATGGTTGAGAACCATGTAACTATTTTTTTCCATGGTCACGATCATTTTTACGGAAAGCAGGAAAAAGACGGGGTCATTTACCAGGAAGTGCCGCAGCCTTCGTGCAAGAATATATCAAACCTTTCAGCACCAGCATACGGTTATGTGAACGGTCTCTTCCTGCCGGGCCGGGGCTACGTTTCCTTAACTGTTTCCAGCGAGGAAACCAAAGTCGAATATATCAGGACCTATCTTCCGACTGAAGAGAATGCAACCCGCATGAATGGGGAGATAGCCGATTCGTATGTGGTTAAATACTCATCTTCAGCTGTTAAAGAGGTACAAGAAATGCCGCCATCACTGAAAATGGATCAGAATTATCCGAACCCTTTTGACCGGGAAACATTGGTAAACTATTGTATTCCAACAGCGGAAAATGTTCAAATAGCGGTTCTTGATATTTACGGCAGGGAAATTTCCAGACTTGTAAATGAGTACCAGCAATCCGGAAATTATTCAGTCAGGTTAAATGCAGCGGACCTGTCCTTGGCGCCCGGACTTTACCTGATCATACTTCGGACCCCTTCGCAAATAATAAGCAGAAAGATGATCCTGATGAAATGATTGGTTTGTTCCATCCTTGCTGGCTGTAACTGTTCTTGCGCCGCTGTTTTCCCGCCTAAACAAGTATATTTAAGGTCGTAAAAGTTTAATCAGTGGATGAAAGGAACTGATATGGGTAAAGCGTTCAGAATTAAAACAGGCATTGTGTGCCTTTTACTGGCGGCAGGCAGCTTGCAGGCAGCTGCTTCCATCACTCTGAAATACCTTGGGAAAGAGATCAGGGAGATTGTCTATATTGAACGCGCACAATACGTTCCAGATCATCATAATACAGAGACGATGTTCCAGAAAGGAGAGATCAATGAGGCCAGCTTTGCGGGCAACTCCGCTTTGAAGGCATATAATCTTCAAACCGGGAAAACCCGCACCCTAATTGAGTCGAAAGAGGGAATCGTGCGCGATCCGGAAGTTTCGTTTGATGGTAAAAAGATCATTTTTTCCATGCGGAACAACAAGGATGATTTCTACCATATTTATGAAATAGATGCCGATGGCACAAACCTTAAACAGCTTACCTTTGCCGATTACGTTACCGATATCGATCCGCTTTACCTGCCCGACGGATCTATCGTTTTCAGCAGCACCCGTGAGCCCAAATTCTGCATGTGCAACCGGCATATCATGTGCAACCTGTTTTTGATGGACGCCGATGGGGCAAACATTATACAACTGGGTAACAGCACTTTACATGAGGCCCACTCCACCCTCCTCAATGATGGCCGCATCCTGTATGACCGCTGGGAATATGTCGACCGCAATTTTGGAGATGCACAATCGCTGTGGGTGGTGCATCCGGATGGTACAAAACATTCCATTTATTATGGCAA
>JAPLDV010000900.1 GCA_026391235.1 Bacteroidia bacterium
GAGAGTGACTGATTTTGATCCCGATTTTATCAGGCAATATAAGAGCCTCTTTGAAAGCAGTGCCGACAGTAATAAGGAGGATCTGAATTCGAGAAGCACGATATCCGGACTGTGTGATATCAGGATGCCGTTTAAAATCGATATATTCCTCACAGCCAGCAACTTCTCGAGAGATGAAGCTGGTATCCGCCGATATGCCAATCCTGAGAACTTCATTCTGTATAGAGAGAGCCACGGTGAGCGTAAAGAGAAAGCAACAAGCTCCGATTATCCGCATATTCAGCGAACGCTACTAAGATATACGGCTGACACACAGATTGTTGAGCTATTGGGTCGGCACGGTTCCTATCTCGATGATATTCTTGACTGGATACCGGACTTGCAAACGGGAAAAGCTTATCTGGGCTCCTCATTCAAGCTGATGGACAAGATCGATTTAGAAGAGGTGGTTTCCGAGATCTTCAGGGGAAAATCCTTTAATAAAAATAATCAGGTCTTTACAATAGGAAAGATACGCTTCGATATTATTAAAAACCGCTTTCATGCAATCGCTGCGGGAGATTCAGGAGAAGAAACTTTCCTGATCGACCGTGATCTCTTCGGTAAGATGTTCAACGCGCTTGCAAGCACCCCGGCAGGAAACCCGTTTATCGCAGAAGAAGAAGAACTAGCTATCCGTCAGCATCTTATAAGAATTTTAAAAGGAGGGCCTGATGGATGCGGACTCGGCAGAAAGATTCAGTTGGGAATCTTGTCGACGGATCTTGGGAAAAAGGGTAAAGAAATTTCCGGCCCTCAAAAGGCGGCGGTTGATCTGTTGCGGCTGATCAGGGAGGTGCGGCTGCAGAAACCGGAAATCTCGCGTCATAAACTTCTGGTTCGCCAGGCGATACAGGAAAAATATGGCCAGATTCTGCCAGCCAATGAAGTGAGTGCTGAAATCTTCCGGTATAATTTTTATCTATATCAGATTGAAGGGATGAAAAAGGCCAGGTTTGTCAGGCTCGATCAACAGGATGTGCCCGTCGATCTGAGCCGCCTGCGCGGGTTCAGTCCGGTTGATCCCGGTAACGAGTTCAGCCCCCTCCTGCTGACACCCACCCTGAACATCGAGCTTAATGCCATAAGCGAAACTTATCAGCAGTTAATGGCCCTGCCCAATAGTCCGGAATTTGCCGCCGGATTTATCGAACAGATTGAAAGCCTGTATATTGCAAAAGGATACAGTATGGAAGTTGTGATCAATAACCTGATCATTCAATTATTGCTTCTGAACGGATACATTACAGTGAATGATCTTGCGAGGGGAAGAGTCAGTGAAAAAGTAAATAGGGAAACAATTGCTTCGGCAAAATTTGCCGTTTGTCAGGTGTTAATACCAAAAGGCCCTGATGATAACAAAGAGACCTAAAGTCATCAGGATCACACCGGTTATGCGAAACAATTTGGTTATCACGCTGTCGGTGACCACTTTGCTCAGTTTGTGGGAAAACAGGATTTTCAGGAGATCAAATGTGACCAGGGTAAAAATTGTACTCGCAAAGTAGTAGAGGATTTGCACTCCACGGAGATCCAGACTGGTAACTGCGACAATCATGGCGCCAAACCAGAAAACAAGTACACCAGGGTTTAAGGTATTGATGGCAAATCCTTTCACCAAAAGGATCAGGATTCCCACCCCGCCAAGTGGCTTAACCGTTTCATTAGGTTTTCTGAGAAAATAGGAGAGGCCAAAGAACAGGAATGCACACCCGGCCACGAGTTTGAAGATGATATTGTTCGCTATAGGCTGCATAAGTTCAGATGCACCGTAATAGGCGACAATAATGCAGCCGATATCACTAAGCCATACACCGCTGTTGAGTAAGATGGCGGCTTTGGCTCCACGCCTCATCAACGTTTCCATCACCGTAAAAAAGGTGGGGCCTAAATAAGCACTCAGGAGGAGACCCGTGAGAACTCCTTTAACTATAATCAGCAGGATCATAATGTTACTTGATAATCACTTTCTTAGATTTTTCAACTGCCATTGGACAACCTATTTTTAACGATCGGGCAAAAATAGACTTTTTTACATTAAATCGAATGGTTTTATATCTTATCGGGAGTGATCATTGGATCCCGGTTGCCGATAACTTCGATTATCCAATGATCGTTGGAATTTTCTGAGAAATCGTACGATGAATGACCAGCTGGAACCAATAAGAATTGGTTACTTTTTGAATGCACACAATATCAGCACCGGATTATCATTATCGCTCAAACTATTGGCCAGCCTTTCCAGTTCCTTTTTCTTTTCCGGGTATTTCGGGGTGGAGTTTTTGAACGCAAGGGAAGAAACGTGCTGTTTTAATTCCCATGCATCTACCCACATGGCTAAGGTTGAGTCATTTACCGACACTCTCGGATGAAAATTAGCCCCTCCGTCATAATCATTGCGTAATCCCCAATTTGTTAACCTGTCGTCGCTTTTTACAGGTTCAGCAAAGATTAGTTCTTTGGAAGATTTATTATATATCCCAAGCATAGCTACGGGATAAAACCATCCGATTACATCCGGACCAAATGCATTGGGGTAGCTTTTTGGCTCAGACCTTCTTGCCGGAGTATGATTATTAAATTGGCAGTAGAGAAACAGGTACTGCAGAGTTTCCTGAAAAGTGTGCATCCCGATATAGTTTTGTTTTTCTTTCGTTCCTTCTTGCATGGGAAGTTCCCGGACAGCCTTGGGTAGACCATATTTACCAAAGTTAAAATAGTAAACGGGTTCGAACCCGAATTGATCATTTACACGGAACACCGTATCATTGTAATGTTCTTTAATAAAGGTTTTGCCTTCCAGTATATAAATGGTAGCATCGGCATTACCCGAGTCAGTATAGAATTGCTTTTTATTCAGAAAAATGTGATTAGGAACCGTTCTGACCGTTTTTCCAGTTTTATCAAAAAACAACGCTTTAATTTTTTCCTGGCCGGAATCGTTGCACACCTGCCCGATAAACAGAGAATCATTAAACGGAGCCCAGCTGTACATAATTCCTCCCCTCCAACCCTTCTCCTTTTCCGGAATCACTTCCGGTTTGAGATTCCGAACAAAACTTCCTTGCGGGTCAAATTCCATCAAGGACCAGGTTTCCTGTAAATATATATAGCCCTGCGGACCAAATTTCATACTCATGATGATCATGGAATATTCTCCCGGCCCTTTGCCTTTACCGCCGATTTTAGCTATTATATTGCCTTGTAAGTCACAAAGAATACAATTATACCGGTCAGTTACCAGCATTACATCTTTATAGAAATCAGTCAGAATAATGGATTTCAATTGAACTGAAGTACCCTTAAGCGGAATATATTTTAAATCACCATTGAAATCGCAAATGCTTAAAGGTTTAACATTCTCTACGTTTTGTTCGATATTAATCTCGATAATATCAGAATGAGATTCATGAGTCAGGCACCCGGTAAATGCAATAATTAAAAAAACACAAACAACAACCTTGGTAGTTTGCTGATGTATGATTCTTCCGGCCAGGATTCTGAATTGTCTACCCATTGAGGAATCTTGTTGGTATGGGGAGTTTTTCATTTTCCACATTTGTTATAAAGGTATGGGAAATTCAAACTAGCAATCGTCCGGTTTTACGATTTAATTCGCTTGCACCATATGGGCCCCGGAGGGGCGTGACCTCAGTAACCGCCGGTGGAACCCGTGGACCGGAGGTTACCCCCTCCTTACTCCGGGAACCCTGTCAGGGGTTCAATAACAAACTGGACGTAGAACGGTTGTCCAACCCTTGCAGGGTCGAAGAATCTACCAACATCAAGCGAGGATAAATCCATGAATCAACCAAACACTTGCTCTCATCCCTACACTTTCTTTCAATGAGGAGCAGTAAATAGAAATCAAATTTTTCATGACCGATTTTTCCATTTTAGTCCAAAATGCGCATCTATTATTTAAAACTAAGAATAATGGGTATGTCAAAAACAAGTCGATCTAATGGAGAAGCAACGGGCAGTCAACAAACTGTGAAAGTTCGTACCTTTGAGAAAAATAAGAAAATGGAACGTGTTGTAAACCTGCATATTCAAAAGCTTCCTGAAGGCTTTTACCTTGCCACTTCGGATACGGTTCAGGGACTAGTGGCCCAAGGCAGGACAATATCCGAGACTATTGAAATTGCGAGGGATATTGCCAAAAAATTGATCGAAGCACAGGAGGATAGTTATATCAGCACGCTTATCCCGGTTGCCGATGACTTTGACTATCCAATGATTGTTGGAATATAATGGGCAGCCTTTCCGGTTTTCGATACAGGCAAATTACCCGGATTATAAGACATTTCGGATTTGCCTTTTACCGACAGGGTGCGGGGAGTCATGAAATCTGGTTTAATCAGCTAACAAAGCGGTTTACCACCATTCCAAATCATCCGGGTGATATGCCAGAAGGAACGCTGCGGGCAATCTTAAAGCAGGCGGGGATTGATGCCGAAGATTTCCTGAAAAATCGTAATAGGTAAAACCTGCAGGAACCAAATGGGCCCCGCAGGGGCCTAAGTCATTCACCCTGAAAATATGGAGGATATTTTGGTATGATTCAGTAATCTTAGCCATGCCAATTCCTATGGTAACCGGATCATCTTTTGAATGCACACAATATCAGCACCGGATTATCATTATCGCTCAAACTATTGGCCAGCCTTTCCAGTTCCTTTTTCTTTTGCGGGTATTTCGGGGTGGAGTTTTTAAACGCGCGCGATGAAACGTGCAGTTTTAATTCCCATGCATCTACCCACATGGCAAGGGTGGAATCGTTTACCATTTTTTTGAAAAAATTGACCCCGCCGTCATAATCATTGCGCAATCCGCTGTTCGTCAACCGATCGTCACTTTTTACCGGCTCTGCAAAGGTGAGTTGGTGTGAAGGTTTTTCGTAGACACCA
>JAPLDV010000452.1 GCA_026391235.1 Bacteroidia bacterium
CAAAGGTATTCACAAACCATATCTTCCGGTGATCAACATCAAACCTGATTATTTCCAGTTGCCCGATATCGAGCTGAGCAGTGATAATTCCATTGATGATAATTTCTACCGGGATTTCATAGTATCTGGCTGCGGCTGTTACTAAATCAAGGTTGGAGCGGAAGTGCTTTTGGTAAACGGATTCCGGGAGATTCGGTAAATTACCGGCTACGCTACCGGCGGTGATCAGTGTTGCTTTTTTCTGCTGAATCCCTTTCATGATATACTCATTCAGCTCTTCTTCCGGAACAATGACTTTCGAACCCGGAAGGATGTCATTAACAAAAAGTTCTGATATCTCCCGGATCGATTCGCCTACTACATCGGTATGATCGGCCCGGAAATTGGATAAAATGGTTAGTCCGGGCTTTAACAGCTTACAGGTTTCAACTTTATGATTATCTGGGTGAATACTCATGATCTCGGTAATCACGCACTCAACATTGAGTTTAACCGCTTTGGCGATCAGTCGTTTTTGTTCGAGAATGGTGATTAATCCCTTTCTCCTGATTTTCTCCAGGGTGCCATCCGGAAGGATATAAGTGGCTTCGGAGCCGGTAGTTTTGGCGAGGATTTTTATTCCATGGGCCCTGAAAACCGATGCCAGGGTTCGCACGATGCTGGTTTTCCCGCGGGTACCGGAAACGGTGATACGGATGGGGATCCGGTTTATCTGCCGGTTGTAGAGGATTGATTCCGCTACCAGGTATATCAGAAGCAGGCACGATAAACAGAGGAGCAGCAGGAAACCGGTCATTTTATTCCTCTGGTTTAAACAGACCTTCTTCGTTGGCCCCAAGGAAAACGGCATCCATCAGCTTTTGATCAACGCGCTGGAGCTGTTCGATGGATTCGGCATCCAGAACAGGGTAGTGATGGATACCGGTGAGATAATCGCCAATATATTCAAGATCGGAATCGGTTTGAGACCAATTTTTCTTATCGAACCTTATCAGGCTCACCGGCCTGGAATATGAACGTAACGATTTGTCGCCCAGGATATTGCAATAAAAATCGAAAAACGACATGATCAGTTCCCTGACCGATCTGTAAACAGGCTCCCGGTAGCGCAGTACGGTAGTATTTGATTTGGCGATAGCACCCCAATGGTTGCGAATTTTAAAAACGGCAATCACGTGATCGTCATCGTTTTCGGAAATCATGTCCAGGATCAGTGGTTTAAATCCGAGCTCGCGCAACATCGCCGCAGCAAAAAGCGCACCTTCGAAACAGTGCGCTTTTTGGTCTGTGATTACCAAACGCGGAGATCGGCACTCCGCGTTTGGGTTGTATGGTAAGGAATCCAGAAAAAGCTGGATATCGTATGGCTTTTTAAACTGACGGATGAACTCTAGCTCGGTTTTGGTCCACATGGTCATTTCATCGGGTGTCGGGTGTCGGGTATCGGAAACCAGATATCAGGTACGGTTAGCGGGCAAATTTTTTGGCAATTATGGCGAGTTCTGTATCGGTAAGTGAAGTGGTTTTTTTCAGGAGTTTGACGAAATAGTCCACTTCACCGGGATCGGCCGGACAACCGGTATTTGCCTTGATTTTTTTCCCGGTTTTCTTATCCGTGGCTGGCATCCTGGAATCGCCCAGCAATTTGCCTTTGGCATTAAAAATCAACCAAAAGGGAATCCCCTGTTTGTCACCGTTGTGCTTAACCATGAATTCCTGAGCTCCAGGATTCTCAAGATTCTTTTTATTTGGCACTTCCTGAACCACTAAATGCTTGATCACGAAATTCTTGTCGAATAGCGGCTTAAGCTCCGGCATATTCATGATAGAGTCCATGCGCTTGCACCAACTGCACCAGGATGCATGGAAAATGACAAATACCTTCTTGTTTTCCTTTGAAGCCAGTGCATAGGCATCATCCATGATTTTGGCGGCAGGCAGAACCTGTTCCTGAGCAAAAGCTCCGGTTATCAGACCGAGCGACAACAACAAGCTGAATACAACTTTCATGTTAATTTTATTTAAAAACTACAAATTTTGCCTTTGGTGTCTGGCAGAAATCGCACACGCCCTTAACTGAATTGACATTGTAAGTATTCCCGCAAACCGGGCAGACATACCACTCACCTGGAAATGATTTCTCGGTTCCGGCTTTCACTGCTTCAAGGGCTTTCTTATAAAAGCTGTTATGCTTTTTTTCGGTATCCATGGCCCAGGTGAATGATTTTTTTGCACCATTCTCTTTTTCTGTCACTGCCGACTTGATAAAATCCGGATACATGGTTGTCATTTCATAAGTTTCACCCTTACTGGCATCTACCAGGTTTTCGGCTGTTGTTTTTACCTCAAATTTGCCAATTTCAGGATCGCCAACCGTTTCGCCCAGTTTGATCAAAACCTTTTTGTGATTGCCAGCGTGTACTGTTTCGGCTTTCGAAGTAGCCATGAACATTTTTGCTATGTTGTTCAGGCCCTCTTTTTTAGATGCTTCGGCGAACTTGGCATATTTCGCACTTGCGGTGGATTCGCCGTTATAAGCGGCTTTCAATCCTTCGATGGATTTTACAGGTTTTGTTTGTCCAAAACCGAAAATGGAGAAAACGCCAAGAATAATCAGGCTTAACAAAGATTTTTTCATGTCAGATAATTTAGGTTAAACATATACGGAAATTAATCAAAGTCCCATCATATAATCCATTACCATTGTTCCGCCCAGGAATCCCGTGACTGCTACGCTTGCTGCACCCAGGAAGTAAAGTACGAAAACCAGCCATTGATAGACTGGTTTTTCATTTTTGAAAACCAGAACACCAACGCGGATCAACGTACCGATGGTCATGATTAGCAATGTTACCAGAGCAAGGGTTTCATGGCGGGTAAAGATCTCAACTATTGAACCTTCAGTTGGTTCAGCGGTAAAAAGATGTCCGGTTAGGAATGCCGCGCCGGCACCCAAAGTACCGAGTACCATCAGATATAAACCAGTCTTTGACAGGCATTTTTCTTTCCTGAAAAACAGAAAAAGTACGTCGGCCAGAAAACCTACAAGGATGAGTGCAACCGGAAAGTGCACAATCATCGGATGAAAATGTGCTGTATTAAACATCGGATTTAAATTATTAGTCTGTTTGAGGCTAAAGATACAAAAAAAAGGTTTCGGGTATCGGGTTTTGGGTATCAGGTATCGGGTTTACAACTTCACAGGTGTCATCCGTGGCATGATGATCTGGACCACACCAAGTGCAACAAGGTATACACAGCCGGCGACGAGGAAGGCATAAACATATCCATGCGGACCAGCATCGGTGAGGACTTTACCCAGTGCGAAGTTAGCGATGATACCGGAAGCCGCGCCCCACATACCGCCGATACCTACAACGGAGGCCACGGCCTGCTTGGGAAAAACGTCGGATACCAGTGTGAAAACGTTGGCCGACCAGGCCTGATGCGCAGCAGCTGCAAGGGCAATAAGCAGTACAGCAACCCACTGATTTGAAACAATCGGGGCCATAGTCACGGGTAATACGAGAACAGAACAAATCAGTAAGGTGATTGTCCGGGCTTTATTCACCGTCCAGCCTCGTTTGATAAAGGCTCCCGACAGGTATCCGCCGAAAATACTTCCCACATCGGCAATTAGATAGATAATGATCAATGGGAGAGCAAGGCCCTTGAGTTCCAGCCCAAACCGGGCATTCAGGAAAAATCCTCCCCAGAACAAATAAAACCACCATACCGCATCAGCAGTTTTGGCTGCGGCAAATGCCCAGGTTTCCTTTACAGGCAGCAGGTTTCTCCATGGGATCTTCTCTATGACCGGTTCCGGGGGGTCACTCAGGATATGCCGAAGCTCCGATGGTGATACTTTAGGATGAAGTTCGGGTTTCCGATAAGTCCGGTTCCACAGGATAATCCAAATGAGACTGAAAACCGCTGTTACCAGGAAGGCATATTGCCAGTTGGTGCCATCGCTCATCACAATCAGCGGAATGAACAGCGGGGCAATGATTGCTCCAACGTTGGTGCCTGCATTAAAAATACCGCTGGCGAATGCTCTTTCCCTGCGCGGGAACCATTCTGCAACGGTTTTAATGGCCGAAGGGAAGTTCCCTGCTTCGCCAATACCCAGTCCGAACCGTGCGGCGGCAAAGCCCATCCAGCCCATTCCCCTGGTTACCGCGGCATGCAGCATGGCGAAAATACTCCAGATAGCGATCGACAAAGTATACCCTTTTTTGGTGCCAAGCTTGTCGATAATGCCACCCATCGATAATAACCCGATGGCATAGGCAACCTGAAATGAAATGGTAATGTGGGCATAATCCTTAACCGTCCAGCCAAATACATTGTCGCGCAGGGTCGGACCCAATACTCCGAGGATACTACGGTCGATGTAGTTTATGGTAGTGGCCATAAACAGAAGCGCGAGTATTCGCCATCGGTAATTGCCGATCTTTTCAGGAGTTAAAGTCATATTTTAGTTTTTAGGATGTCCGACAGTTTGAGCTACGATAATTCTTTGGTTGGGAGTCAGCTCCATCGCTTTGTGGAGTTCGGGTATATCCAGCCAGCCCCTGACCACACAAGCCAGTTTCTCTGAGGCACAATAGAGATAAACGTTCTGGGCCATGAACCCGGTGTTGATATTTGAAGTGTTGAGCGATTCAGGACCGGCCTTTTCCGGATCCCTGATCCCGGCTTTTGCAAGGTCGGCAACAAATATCAGATTTACCGCTGCAATACCAACAAAGTCCTGCTTGCCGGTCACTGCCCGGATATCGCGGTTGTGTATTTGCTTAAGCAGATGGGACTCTGGTACATACAGGTATAATCCTGATTCCAGTGCTATGTACACCGACATTTCCTGCTTGTTATTGGATGAAGGGGCGGTATGTTTTCCCTCCCCGGGCCGGTTAATGCCCCATGCAGCCCAGAGCAGATTGGACAATTGCTCATCAGTAAGGTTACGGCTATCGTATTCCCGGGTGCTGGCCCGGTCATTCAGGGCCTGCATCAGCGGAACGCCTCCCTTTTTATCGGGATCCGGCAATTTAATATCCTGTGCAAGGGTAGATAAGCTCATGGCAATCAAAATTAATGCTGTTGAAATAAAGTGGATTGTTTTCATCGCATGGAAAGGTTGTATTTAAAGTCAATAATAATAAAAATTTAGGGCTCTGGCCTCAGGGCGCAATAGAAATATGAAGTAGGAATTTGAGACTTTTCCCTTACTTGTGCCTTGCGCCTTGAGCCTTGTGCCTTAAATCTCCGTGTTCACCTTAATCACCGGGTACGCCACTCCGCCCTTTTCAACCCCGGTCTTCTTCAGGTATTCATCAAAATAGTTCCAGTATACGAGTCCGTCATCGGATTGGGGTTCCATCAGGTAAAAGATCAGCCAGGCAAGCGGCTGGGCCATATCTACATAAAAAGAGCCGGCCGGAATGGTCTTTTTCACCCGTTTGAAGTCCCCCTCAAGAGTTACTGCTTTATGGCCGCCATATCCTTCTCGCTCCGACTGTGAGAATTTACTAATGATGTATTCGTCTCCCTCAATCTTAACCTTCTTTTGGACCTTCTTAACGACTATTCCGTGCTCTTCCAGTTTCCGGGCAACACCTGTCAATTCTGCAGGAAAAACGTACGTACGCGGAACCGTGCTTAGTTTTGTGGGAACAAAATGATTTGAATGTTTAACATTTTCAAGCCAGTTCAGGTTGCCGGTTGCTCGGTTTCTCTTTCTGCCATTGGCATCGGTATAAGGAACAGTTTCACGGATAAGCATTCGTACGGGATCCTGCTCAGGGGCCAGGTCGTAGTTAACACCCCTTTGGATCTTTCCGGCTCCCGTTTTAATAATTTCAATAGTCTCCTGATCAGCTTTTGCCAATAACGCTGTAACCTCCTTAGCATGGATTCCGGTGTATTCCAAAACGCTTACCAGCAAATAATAATTCGATAAAATTCGTTTTTCGAACAGCTCATGAGGGAAAGCCTCGCTCAGGATACCCATGCGATTGCGAAGTCCTACATAATTTGCAATATATCTGGGCAGATGGTCGTAAGCGGTAAACGTTGGCTGTTCATTTGGCCGCATGCTGAGGTAACCATGCCAGAAAATATTTATTCCCGATTTGTCAAGCACGGTATGCATGGCATCTTTAAGGAGATCCATAGTGAAATTGGTTGGTTCCGGCATGCCGGCCGACTGGAATGATGGGGCAACGTTATCCATATAACCATGCCATGATCCGTTATCGGTGTGCAGGTCAATGAACAGTGCCGGATCCCAGCGGTGGAAAACTCCTTTCATAAGGCTTTTCATCTCAATGGCTTCCACCTTCATCCCCTCACGGTTCAGATCCAGGCCCTCTCCGCTGGCCCTCACACCAGTAAGTTTGGGACTCCCTTCCTGGGATGGGCGGTTGTTATCGGCGAACTTGTCATTGCCATCGGGGTTATAATTGGGGCAGAACATAACTATTTGATTATCTAGTAGATTCTTCCTGGATCCAAAAGCAATGTCGCGCATCAGCTGCATCGATGCTTCCTTGCCTTCTACCTCACCGGCATGGATGTTTCCCTGAATATAAATGACCGGTTTCCCAGATGCTTCAGCCTCTTCAGGTGTGGTGATTTTTGGATTGGCCATGATTACAAGCAGCAGAGGATTACTCATCTTCGTTGTGCCAAATTGCTCAACGGAAACCAGCGGACAACCGGATCTCAGTGCCTCAATAAACTTCACAACATCTTCGTTATGTGAAGTTTCCATGTAGCTGGTTCTTTCGGCACGGGTCATCAGCGCCTCATGGATGCCTGTGTGCTGGGCATTAACGGGAGAAAACGGGCAGAGAACGAAAAGAATCGAAAAGAAAAGAACGGAAAGAGAGGAGGATATCGTTTTCATGATAAAACCATTTTACTGTGTCAGACAATAGGTCAGTCAAAGGTTAACAAATATCAGAAGCGATTTTAGGTAATTCAATGTTGTAAAGCAAAAAAGAAACTGACAGCTCTACTAATGCATTATTGATTATTTTTAGCGTTCGAAAAACCAGATAAACCAAAAGATAGCCAAAACATGAAGCAGAAGTATGCAGTGGGAGCAGATATCGGCGGAAGCCATATCACCTGCGCCCTGATTGATTTAGAACATCAGATGATCCTGCCCGAAACACGGGTTACCTATCCTGTTGACAACACCGCATCAGCGGATGTCATATTGGGGGTATGGTCGGAGGCGGTTGGCGAAGCGATCCTGGGTATCGCAATTGATGAACTCGCCGGAATAGGCTTTGCAATGCCGGGGCCGTTTGATTATGTCAAAGGAATTGCCCTGTTTGAGCGGGTTGAAAAGTATCTGGGCCTTTATGGCGTAAATGTTTCCGATGGGATTCGTTCGCGGTTGAAATTGCCGGCACGTATTCCGGTGAGATATATGAATGATGCCACCGCATTCGCTGTGGGCGAAGCCTGGATGGGCGTTGCAGAAGGCACAAAAAAATCAGTTGCTATAACCCTCGGTACAGGTTTTGGATCTGCATTTATCGATGATGGTATACCCGTGGTCGAACGAAATGATACCCCAGCGATGGGCTGTGTATGGCACCTTCCCTATAAAGACGGAATCGCTGATGATTCCTTTTCAACACGCTGGTTCGTAAAACAATACGCTGCATTAAGCGGTGAAACCATGCCCGGTGTAAAAGAGATTGCCGATGTAGCCCGCAAAGACCCGAAAGTCGCAGCCATATTCACGGAATATGGTGCCGGTATCGGCGGATTCCTGGGCCCATGGCTCACTACTTTCCATGCCGACGTGCTCGTCATCGGCGGAAATATGGCCGGAGCTTCCGATCTCTTCCTTCCTTCATTTGAAAAGGCCCTTGCCGATATGAATTGCACCACACGAATTGCCTGGTCGGAGCTGAAAGAAGACGCCGCCCTGATTGGCAGTGCCCGGTTGCTTGATCCGCTTTACTGGTCGAAGATAGAACCCCTGGTTGAAAAAATGAATTAATTGCCTCCTCCGCTTATGGACCTGATCAGTCGGAATCTTGGCGGATCTGCCTGCATTTTCATGGTCATCGGTTAATGCTGTACATTTCGGCACAAAATGTGTTATCTTTGTTGTCAGACTAAAATGATATGAGGTTCTATTTCATCACCATACTGTGTATTCTGCTGGGAACCACTGCGGTTGCCCAAACAATTCCGTATAAAAATATCAACGTAGTGCAGGCCGATACTCTTATCAAGAATCACCTGGGTTCCGCTGATTTTATTATCCTTGATGTTCGCACATCCGGAGAATTCATAACCGAAAGGTTAGATAAATCTAGAAACCTGGATGTTAATGGCGCTTTTTTTAATGATTCAATAGATAAACTCGATAGAAACAAGATTTACCTGGTATATTGTCTCGGGGGTTCACGAAGCCCTGGTGCATGCAGCAAAATGCAAAACAAAGGTTTTAAAACGGTTTATAACATGCAGGGTGGTATAAATGCATGGAAATCAGCCGGATTCCCAACTATAAAAGGATCGGGTACCGGCTTTGATTCCAATTTCTTCAGCGCCCTGATTGTAAAAATATATCCTAACCCCGTTGTAGATCTTTCAACTCTTGAAATTGACGGATTTCTTGAAGGGGAAGTAAAGATAGAAATTCTGAATGCTCTGGGCAGCCTTGTGTTAAGCCAGAAAATGGTTCCTGGCCGGGCCATCACACTCAATGGCCGTGAGCTCAGCCCGGGCCTCTACTTCTACCGCTTGGTATTACCCCAAAACCAGGTTAAATCGGGCCGCTTCCAGGTGGCCAGATAAATTGAAATTGGACCGGCATAAATATTTCTCCCTCCTGTTTTTATTGTTTTAACTGCAACGTTTGTAATCATCCTCCGGTTTACAGCATCTCCATCTCTTCTTGTTCTTCTCTTTCTTTTCTTTCTTAACGTTCTCAAGGCATAGGGTACCCCGCCAGCGCTTCATGGTTTTTGTTGATGATCTCCTGCGGGAGTTCGTAATCCACAAGCTGACCGGCCATGAACTTTTCGTAGCCCAACAGGTCGAACAGGCCATGACCGCTCAGGTTGAACAGGATAACTTTTTCCTTGCCCTCTTCCTTGGCCTTTTTTGCCTCCTGAATGGTGGCGGCTATGGCATGACACGATTCCGGAGCAGGGATAATCCCTTCGGTGCGTGCAAACAACATTCCGGCTTCATAGCATTCAATCTGGTTGATAGCCCTCGGCGACATCAGCCCGTCCATGACAGCCCGGCTTACCAATGGCGACATGCCATGATAGCGCAGTCCGCCGGCATGGATCGGGGCGGGGATAAAGTTATGACCGAGTGAATGCATGGCAACCAGCGGGGTCATCTTGGCATTGTCGCCGTGATCGTATACATAGTGGCCGCGGGTAAGGGTGGGACAGGAGGCCGGTTCCACCGGGATGATCTCGATATTCGAGCCGTGGATCTTGTCATATACGAACGGGAACGACAGACAAGCAAAGTTGCTGCCCCCTCCGGCGCATCCGATCACGATATCAGGTAGTTTTTCACTAACAGCGGCCTCGATGGCTTCGCTAATGGCAATACCGAGGCTTCCGGGGGTATCCGGATCCTGCTCAAGGACTGCCCTTCCGGCTTGTGTTTCCATACTCGGACTCGGTACGCACTGGGCACCCCAGGTTTGCATCATCAGCTTGGGCAACGGTTTTTGACCGTAGCTCACGCGTACCATAAAGACTTTACATTCCAAACCGATGAGCGAACAGGCGAACGCCAGGGCGCTGCCCCACTGTCCCGCCCCGGTTTCCGTGGTGAGCCGCTTGGTGCCGGCCTGCTTGTTGTACCAGGCCTGGGCCACTGCAGTATTGGGTTTATGACTTCCACCGGGAGATAAACTTTCATTCTTATAATAGATCCTTGCCGGGGTACCGAGTGCACGCTCCAGATCGTATGCACGGTGCATCGGTGCCGGACGCCACCGGGTAAGCAGGCTGAGGACTTCCTCAGGGATATCGATCCAGCGCTGAGTGCTGTACTCCTGTTCCACCAGGTTCATCGGGAATACCGGAGCCCATGCTTCCGGAGGTACCGGGCCGCCAGGGCTCATGAATGGCGGACATTTCACATCTGCGGCGAGGTTATACCATTGCCTCGGCATCTCTTGTTCGGTCAGAATGATTCTACGAATTTTTGTCATATCAGTTTAAATTAAGAGTTTACTAAATACAAAGCGGGCATGCTGTAAACAACATGCCCGCTTTGAACTGAGTACAATTCGACAATGCTGCCTACCGCCACCCTGAGGGGTAACGCCAGCACCAATTAGCCAAATTATTATTCAGTTGCTCGTTTTTCATTTTTCGCACTAAGCGGGTACAAAAATAGGCGCTTAAATGAATAATCCAAATGTTTGGCAAAAATAAAAGAAAGTCCCGGATAAAATTAACCCGGAGATTCAAACCATCAATCCGATCCTGGTTTTTGTAGTTTTGGAATAAGTTTTAAACCAGTCGGTTCAAATAATAAATCTGATTCTTAACTTTATGCTCATTAGAGTGGAGATATATTTTATTAATAAACCGGGTAAAATCTCAATATCAATGGAATTTAAAGAAAGTAAATCAGGTGAGTTTTGGGTAATTGAATTAATCGGACCGCTCGATACACCCAAACATATGGAGCTCCAAAGGAAATTGCTTGGAATTATTGAAAACGGGGAAAGAAAAGTTGTGGTAAACTGTGCCGGTCTCACCTATATCAGCAGTTCCGGATTAAGAATATTGCTGGTAACTTTGAAAAAGATCACAGCAGCCGGCGGTGAATTACGCCTTGCCGGATTGCGCGACAATATCAGGGAAATCCTGGTCATCGCTGGATTTACCTCCATCTTCAGTATTTACAACACGCTGGATGAAGCGGTACAGTAATATCAACAAATGAAAAGAATAATCATAATGTTAGGATTGGCAGCTGTGGTTGTCATTCTTGTTCTGGTTAAAATATATGTTTTTTCGGACAAGGCGGTTAAGGTTGCCCCATCTGCCGTCAACCAGGCACTTCCTGTGGAATGTTATATTGTCAGGGACACATTGGTTGACTATCAGGTTGAAACGGTTGGAACCCTCCGTGCCCGTGAACAGGTGGATATTGCCAGTGAGATCTCCAGGAAGGTCATTTCGATCCATCTGAAAGAGGGCGCAACGGTGCAGGCAGGGCAATTGCTTTTTAAGCTCGACGATGCCGATATCACCTCAAGAATCAACAAGTTAGCCATACAGGCCAAACTCGCTGAAGCCAACGAATCGCGTGAAAAGGTACTCCTTTCCAAGGGAGGTATAAGTCAGGAACGGTTTGATGAAATTTCCAACCTGCGCCAGACCCTGCAGGCAGAAATTGAAGTTCTGAAAGTCGATCTGTCGAAAACTGAGATCCGGGCGCCTTTCAGCGGGAAAACCGGCCTGAGAAATGTAAGCGTAGGTGCCCTGGTTACTCCCGGATTAGTTTTAGCCGACTTGCAGGATATCAGGCGTATGCTTATCGATTTCTCGATCCCTGAACGTTATTCCCGGGATTTGAAGATAGGTTCGCCGGTTACCTTTCGCACCGATTATCTGCCCGAAGAACAGAAAGCTGAAGTGGAGGCCATTGAGCCGGCTGTCGACCAGCGCACCAGAACCCTGCTGATCAGGGCGTCCGCTCAAAATACCAATGGCAACCTGGTTCCGGGAACCTCGGCCAAGGTTTTTCTAACCGTCAGGGAAACAGAGAATAGCATTTTTGTTCCGACTGCAGCTTTGATCCCTTCGATAAAAGGGTACTCGGTTTTTCTGAAAAGGGGAGGCAAGGCTGTGGCTGCTCCGGTTATAACGGGAGTCAGAAACAGTGATTTTGTTCAGATTCAGGAAGGTCTTCAACCCGGAGATACCCTGGTAACGACCAACCTGCTGAGGGTAAAAAGCGGATCCCCGCTGTCCATCATTAAAACCAAGTAAGATGAGCCTATCCTCAGTCAGCATTAACAAGCCTGTCCTGACCATCGTTTTTTCCCTGCTGATCCTGATTTTCGGAGCAGTAGGGTTCTTTTACCTGGGAATCAGGGAATATCCGGAAATGGATCCGCCGATTGTTACGGTTACTACCAGCTATTCAGGAGCCAATCCTGAAATCATTCAGGCCCAGATCACCGAACCGCTTGAAGATGCCATCTTCGGAGTGGAAGGCATCCGCGTGCTTTCGTCGGTTTCAACCGACCAGTCGAGCATGATTACCGTTGAATTCAACCTGGGAAGGGATATGGAGTCGTCGGCAAACGATGTGCGCGACCGGGTGTCCAAAGCGATCAAACTGCTCCCGAAAGATGTGGACCCCCCTATTGTGGAGAAGCTCAGTGCCAATGCAAATCCCATCATCCTGATGATTGTGAAGAGCTATGAGCATAATATCATGGAAGTGAATGATCTGGTCGATAATACGATCAAGACCAGGTTGCAGACGATCCCCGGGGTGGGCGATATGGTCATTTTTGGTCCAAAGAAATACTCCATGCGACTCTGGCTCGATCCTTACAAGATGGCCGCTAACGGCATTACAGCTTCGGATGTGCAGCAAGCCGTGAACCGGGAGAACATTGAACTTCCTTCCGGACGGATCGAGGGAACAATGACTGAGCTGACCATCCGCACCCTGGGACTGCTTCAGACGCCGGAGCAATTTAACAGGATCATACTAAAACAGGAAAACGGAAATATTATACGTCTTTCGGATATTGGTAATGCCGAACTCTATCCGCTCAACGACCGGTCGACCGTGCTTGATAATGGATTTCCGGCAATGGTCATAGGTGTGGTTCCACAAACCGGAGCCAATAATATCGCGATAGCGGATGAATTTTACAAACGCATGGAGGTTCTCCAGAAAGAGATTCCTCCAGGCTACGAAGTGAGAATCGGTTTTGATTTCACCAAATATGAGCGTGGTGCGGTAAAGGAGGTAGAGCAAACAATGATCCTTGCCCTTTTCCTCGTGGTGCTGATCATTTTCTTTTTTCTCCGCGATTGGCGTTCAGCTATCATCCCGGTAGTTGCAATCCCTGTTTCCATCATCGGGGCATTTATCATTATGGCGATTATGGGACTCAGCATCAACGTACTAACCCTTTTGGCCATGGTGCTGGCCATTGGGCTGGTTTGCGATGATGCCATTGTGGTGCTTGAAAACATCTATACCAAAATCGATACCGGCATGCATCCCATTGAAGCCGCACAAAAGGGCATGAAAGAAATTTTTTTCGCGGTGGTGTCAACAACCATCACCCTGGCAGCCGTCTTTCTTCCGATCATGTTTTTACAAGGTCTGATTGGCAGGCTCTT
>JAPLDV010000101.1 GCA_026391235.1 Bacteroidia bacterium
ATTCCGGCCGTTTTTTAGAACTTGTAATTCAAAAACGTATTTTGTTGCACCGGCAAATAAAAGGCATGGAAATCGGCTTTTACGACAGGGGGATACCGGATTCCATTGCCTATATTAAATTTCAAAACAAAAAAGTTCCCCGTATTTTATCTGAAGCAATAGAGACATACCGTTACAATCAGGTTGTTTTCGTAACTCCGCCCTGGGAAGAAATTTTTTTTAATGATTCTGTCCGCTGGGAGACCTTCCACCAAGCCGGGATGTTGTACGAATTGGCGACAGAAGCTTACCAGGAAGCTGGCTATAGCCTGGTCGAACTGCCACAATCTTCCTTAGAACTCAGGCTTGAATTAATTAGTAAATATGCTCCGCTAACGCTACGCTAATTATGCCTTTCAGGCTAATTCTTCAATTAGCGGAGCGAAGCGGAGCCCAATGGCGACCGCAGGAAGCCTACTGTGCTACAAAGTGGTAGATAATGTACCCCTGTTGAAGCGCAATGGCTGCCGTACTGAAATTAAATCGCGTCCGTAGTGCCGCATCCTTAGCTGCATCTAGAAAGCAAGGATCCTGAGTATCTGTCCCCGGGTTATTTATGGTGGTCCACTCAACTTTTCCCCTCTGGCTGACACGTATATCAACCCTGACGGTACCCCCGCCCTTGCATTTATAAACCGGAATCGGAAGATAGGCTACCTTGCGGTCTTTTAGCTCAAAATAGATATTCGTAGGACCTTTATATACCTGTTCTTCCACAATCTTGCTGGCCTTATAGAAATCGATCGGTTTGGTCTCCGCTATCGGAAGTTCCTTGTCGTTGGGATTCAGATTATTTTCGCTTATGATATCTCTTTCAGCCTGGCTTACCCTTTTTTGGACTTCACGGTCAATAGCCCGGTTTGACACCTGATAGTTTTTATAATCATCATATTTCTCAATCCTGTCTTCAGCCTGGTTTACTGCGATATTTCTGGCCTGACGGGTAGGCGACTTATTCAGGTTGGCAGGATCAGGCTTTTCTGCCTCCAGTTTTTGAATGTCCTCAAATACTTTAAGATCAATGAATATAATATTATCCTGTGCGCTATGCATATTATCCACTTTAATAAACAGGATAATTGCAAGCACGAACATATGAAAGAGCACTGTGCCGATAATGCCGTACTTTTTCTCTGCCAACAATTTTATGAATGACTTATCTGCCAACCTTGATTAACCTATTAAGGGTTTTTAAGACGGGCTAAAAGTAGTGATTATACTGATTGATAAAAAAGGGTCCCCGCTTTCGCCGGGATGACAAAAGAAGGTGTTTTGTTCTGTCATCCCGCGAAAGCGGGGACCCCTTGAAAATCCTCTTTATCGCGTCATCTAATACTTACGGATCTGCTCCTCGTCACGAACGATTATCTCGGGCTTTCCTTCCCACATGTTAATCAGCCCTATGACCCATACAAATTCATTTTCAAAATACCATTTCGGGCTCCTGCTGAGATTCTGAGCAATATGTTTCGGAATAACGACACTCATATCCTGATAAGGAAACGGAGCGCCAATATAGAGAATATAGTTTTCATCTTCAGGCGAATAAAATACCTCATCAACTTTTCCATAAACGCGCCTTACGCTACCGGCCCATTGCTGTGCTTCATCTGCTGAGGTAGTCTCAATCTGGCTGCCGAATTCCAAATCCCAATTATCGTGGGAGGGATAGTAGAACATAAATCTGTGGAATAGCAGAGGTGTCCAGATCAGATCAATGTGGAGCGGTGCGCGGTGATAATATCTCGAACGGCGAACTTCCCAGGAAAGCGGAATATAACTATTATAGTGATTAATCACCCTGATGGTCCTGCGGTGGTTCCAATTATCATAGTCACGGTACTCCCGGCGGAATTCATCCGATCTTCTCAAGCTTTCATAATTATCGAAATCCAGTTTAAACCTCCGCGATGCAAATACTTGATCATTCTGATGGCGAACAACACTACCGTCATCCCGGGTAAGTGTACCTTTCCCTTCACGATAAACTCCGGATACCGAAGAAGTTGCCCCGGATCCAGATTTGTTTTCGGAGCGGATAACAGTC
>JAPLDV010000667.1 GCA_026391235.1 Bacteroidia bacterium
TGAAACGAAATCCACCGTGGTTCTGGTTCAAAATGAATTTGTGCCTTTACAACCTCTTTTCTGCACACTGGTGAGGGTTGATGATCCATACCGTTCCATCGCAAAACTGCTTGCCCTGGTTGAAAAACGCCCAAACCGTTCGGGAATTGAACCCATGGCTTTTGTTCATGAGGATGCAATCCTTGGACAGGGTGTTTATATCGGAGCATTCTCTTATGTGAGCAAGGGCGCACGGATCGGTAATAATGTCAAGATATTTCCCCATGTCTATATCAGTGAGGAGGTTGTGATCAAAGACGAGACCTGGATTTTTTCAGGCGCCCGAATTCATAACCATTCTCTAATAGGATCACATTGCGTCATTCATAGCGGTGTGGTTATTGGTGGAGATGGTTTCGGATTTGCTCCGGTAACGGGTAGCGATTTTACCAAGGTCCCCCAAATCGGAAATGTCGTAATTGAAGATTATGTTGAAATCGGGACGAATACAACAATCGACAGGGCAACAATCGGTTCGACAATAATAAGGAAAGGAGTAAAACTGGATAATCTGATACAAATCGGTCATAATGTGGAAATCGGGGAGAACACGGTCATCGCTGCACAAACGGGTATATCGGGCTCAACCAAGATCGGGAAAAACTGTATGATCGGCGGACAAGTCGGGATAATCGGCCATATCAGTATTGCTGACGGAACAAAAATTGCCGCCCAAAGCGGGGTAGGACAATCGGTCAAAATTCCCGGAACCTCGATACAGGGCAGTCCTGCCTTTGACCTGATCCCTTACCAGAGATCTTATGTGTACTTCAGAAAATTGCCTGAATTGGTTGAAAGAATACGACAAATTGAGCAATCGAAAAATCCAAATTGTAAAGAATAGCCTTGATTTTTTTGATCTTACGGCCAAAGTTTTATTTTTACACCCAATTTATCAGGTAAAACTGAATGACCGCTAAACAGAAAACCATTGCCAAAAGTGTAACACTGTCAGGTACAGGGCTACATACGGGGATACACGTTGATGCAGCTTTTTATCCGGCAGCAGAAAATGCCGGTATTTTATTCCAACGGATTGATCTTGCCGGAAAACCTACCGTCAAAGCATCTGCCGATAATGTGGTGGAAACAGCACGTAATACAGTTATTGAAGACAAAGGTGCACGTGTTGGAATGGTTGAACACTCTTTGTCTGCATTGGCTGGCCTGGAGATTGATAATATCCTGATCACCGTAAACGGACCGGAAATGCCAATTCTCGATGGCAGTGCCAGAAATTATCTGGATGCCCTGTTGGATGCAGGGATATTCTGTCAGAATGCTGATCGCGAGGACTTTGAAATCAAGGAGCCAATCGTATATTCTGATGAGGAACGCGGAATTGAAATTATGGCTCTTCCTTGTGATGAATTCAGTATCAGGGTGATGATTGATTTTAATTCCGAAGTGCTTGGTAACCAGTTTGCAAGCCTTTCGCATATCTCAGATTACAATGCGCAAATTGCATCATCACGCACTTTTGTGTTTTTCAGGGAACTCGAAATTCTATGGAGAAACAACCTGATCAAGGGAGGAAGCCTCGATAATGCTATGGTGATTCTGGAAAAGGAAGTGCCCCAATCCGAGCTCGACAGGGTAGCTGATCTCATTGGAAGACCTCGCGTGCAGACACATGCCCAGGGAATTCTCAGTACAACCAGGCTGGAATTCAGCAACGAACCGGCCAGGCACAAACTGCTCGACCTGATCGGCGATCTGAAACTGATTGGTACTCCTATCAAAGGCAAAATCATCGCTACACGACCCGGACATTACTCAAATGTTGAATTCGCCAAGATGGTTAAGCTAGCCATCAAAAAAGAGAAAGCAAAGAATATTATTCCCACCTTTGATCCGAACGCTGTTCCGAAATATGATATTAACCGCATCATGACGTTCTTGCCTCACCGGCCACCTTTCCTATTGGTTGACCGCATCATCGAAGTTACCGATGTAATGATACTCGGGATGAAGAACGTTTCCATGAATGAACCGTTTTTTAGCGGCCATTTCCCCGATGAACCGGTAATGCCGGGCGTATTGATCGTTGAAGCGCTTGCACAATGTGGCGGAATTCTCATCATGCATGCAGTTGATAACCCCAAGGAATACAGCTCGTACTTCATAAAAATCGATAATGTAAGGTTCAAAAGAAAAGTTGTTCCGGGCGATACACTTATTTTGAAAATGGAACTTATGGAACCTGTTCGCCGTGGAATTGTCAGGATGAGGGCACAGGCATTTGTCGGAAACCAAATGGCCGCTGAAGGCGAAATGATGGCCCAGTTAGTCAGGAATAAAGACATTAATAAATCAGCTCAATGATTCCATTTGCCTACATCAGCCAGGACGTAGAGATCGGAGAAGGAACGTGGATTGGACCCCATGTTACTATTTTTGATGGTGCCCGGATCGGAAAAAACTGCAAAATTTTCCCGGGTGCAGTAATATCTGCAATCCCGCAGGACATGAAATATAATGGTGAGACCACCTTAGTGGAGATCGGTGATAATACGGTTATCCGTGAATGCGTGACGATCAACAAGGGAACGAGCTCTTTTGGTAAAACCATCATCGGCAATCATTGTCTTCTTATGGCATATAGTCATGTCGCTCACGATTGCAGGCTCGGAAATAACGTTATACTAGTTAATTCCGTTGGACTTGCCGGTGAAATCGAAATCGGGGACTATGCAATTCTCAGCGGGATGGTGCTCGTACACCAATTTGTACGCATCGGTGCTCATACTATCATACAAGGCGGATCAAAAGTCGGAAAAGATGTGCCGCCATTCGTAACGGCAGGTCGCGAACCCCTTCGCTTTGAAGGAATTAACCTTGTTGGCCTTCGCAGGAGAGGCTTTTCAGAGGTGCTGATTGAAGAGATCCATGAAATCTACAGGTATGTCTATCAGAAAGGATATAATACCAGCCAGGCCCTTGAACGCATCGAACAGGATCTTGCCGGAAATGGTGAACGCGATATGATCGTCTCTTTTATTCGCGAATCCCGGCGCGGAATCATTAAGGGACCTTTCGAAGAATTATAAATCTTTCCACCGCTGCTTAGCATTCCACCCCTGTGCATCCATGACAATGGTGCTTTTATCGGCGAACTCAAGCAGGTGTCCGCTTTCTTTGCCCGTCATAATACCAATTACCGACATGCCTTCCATGGTTTGTATACTTGTGAAATCTTCGGGTGAAATGGTGAATAGGAGCTCATAATCCTCGCCGCCATTTAATGTAGCTACAATAGGACTGATTCGCATCTGCCCGGCCAGTTTTTGAGTTTCAGAATGGACCGGAATTCGGTCGGCATAAATTTTAGATCCCGTACCCGAAGCCTCGCAAATATGAAGCAGATCAGATGACAGGCCATCCGATACATCTATCATTGCAGTGGGTTTCACCTTCCGGGCCAGTAACATCCTTCCCAGATCATTACGGGCTTCAGGTTTAAGCTGCCGCCCGAGAATATACTGATATCCATCGAGCTGGGGCTTATAGGTTGGATCTTTTTTGAATTTTAGGTTTTCCCGTTCAAGAAGGAGCAACCCCATATAGGCACCACCAAGGTCACCGGTTACACAGATCAGGTCACCCTTTTTGGCGCCTTTACGGTATATAATCTGCTGTGATTGAGCCGTTCCCAATGCAGTTACGGAAATGGTCAAACCATTCACACTGGCACTGGTATCGCCGCCGATCAGGTCGATCTCGTAATGATTGCAGGCGAGTTTTATCCCCTTGTATAATTCTTCGATCGCATTCAGTGATAACTTCGAGGAAATCCCCAGGCAAACCGTAACCTGCAACGGGGTCCCGTTCATCGCGTAGATATCGGAAAGATTGACAACCACCGACTTATAACCCAGGTGCTTCATAGGTACATAAGTCAAATCGAAATGAATTCCTTCGAGTAACAAATCGGTCGTTACCAAAGTCAGGAAACCATTATGATCAATAACTGCCGCATCATCACCGATCCCCTTGCGGGAAGAGGGATGGCGCAGGATAATGTCATCGGTTAGCCTGCGGATCAATCCGAATTCCCCGAGATCGGACAGCGTTTTGGTCTTCTGATCGGTCATAGGTTTAACGGTCATTCATTATCCAAAAATAGCATATCTCCAAAGATAAATAATCGCTATTTGTTTAACTTTACTTTCTATTTAGAAATATTCTAAATAACTTTGCAGGCATTGTTATTTCTGCATTTCACAAGATTATGAACGGCGATCAGGACCCGATTATCAGTCAGGTTACCCAGGGAGAATATAAGTATGGTTTTGTTACTGCGCTGGATAACGATGCTTTGCCAAAAGGCCTGAATGAAGATATCATACACCAGTTATCCGTCAAGAAAGATGAACCAGGATGGATGCTTGAAATCCGCCTGAAAGCATTCCGTTACTGGCTAACAATGAAATTGCCGGACTGGGCTCATCTGAAAATTCCATTGATTGATTATCAGGATATTATCTATTATTCCGCACCGATAAGCAAAAAGCCGGCAGGTAGTTTCGAAGAGGTGGATCCGGAATTGTTAAAAACCTTTGATAAACTGGGAATTCCCCTTGATGAGCAAAAACACCTTTCGGGTTTTGCTGTGGACGCTGTGATGGACAGTATTTCCGTGAAAACCACGTTCAAGGAATCACTGGCCGAGCTTGGCATCATCTTCAGCTCATTCAGCGATGCGGTGCGGGAACATCCCGACCTGATCAAAAAATACATGGGCTCGGTGGTTCCATATCGCGATAATTATTACGCAGCATTAAATTCAGCGGTTTTCAGCGACGGTTCCTTTGTTTTTATTCCCAAGGGAGTGAGGTGCCCGATGGAGCTTTCTACCTATTTCCGCATCAATGCCGCAAATACCGGTCAGTTCGAAAGAACACTGATCGTGGCGGAAGAGGGTGCATACGTAAGCTATCTCGAGGGTTGCACAGCACCGAAGCGCGATGAAAACCAACTCCATGCAGCTATCGTCGAGATTGTTGCACATACCGATGCTGAAGTTAAGTACTCTACTGTCCAGAACTGGTATCCCGGAGATAAAAACGGCAAGGGCGGGATCTATAATTTTGTCACCAAACGCGGAATCTGTTTGGGCGACCGGTCGAAAATCTCCTGGACACAGGTTGAAACGGGTTCAGCCGTTACCTGGAAGTATCCTTCGTGTATTCTGAGAGGGAATTATTCTGTCGGGGAGTTTTACAGCGTGGCAGTGACCAACAATTATCAGCAGGCCGATACCGGTACTAAAATGATTCATATCGGGAAAAACACGCGAAGCACAATTGTTTCAAAAGGAATATCAGCCGGGAAGGGCCAGAATAGCTACCGGGGACTCGTAAGAGTTACGAAAAATGCCGAAAATGCCAGGAACTATTCGCAATGTGATTCCCTGCTTTTGGGTGATCAGTGCGGTGCTCATACCTTCCCCTATATCGAGGTGGATAACCAGTCGGCAATAGTTGAACACGAAGCCACTACCTCCAAAATCGGGGAAGACCAGATATTTTATTGCAATCAGCGCGGAATCGATACCGAAACCGCTGTAGGGCTCATCGTGAACGGCTATGCCCGTGAAGTACTGAACAAACTACCGATGGAGTTTGCCGTCGAAGCACAGAAGTTACTGCAAATCAGCCTGGAAGGAAGTGTTGGCTAGAATAATTAATAGTTATAAATTTTGATTTTTTAACTGCATGTTATCAATCAGAAACCTGAAAGCGGCAATCAACGGCCGGGAGATTCTCAAAGGAATCAACCTGGAAGTAAATAAAGGTGAAGTTCACGCGATCATGGGGCCCAACGGTTCGGGCAAAAGTACCCTTGCGGCGGTTCTGGCCGGAAGAGATGTTTTTACGGTCACCGAAGGAGAAGTCTTGTTCGATGGCCAGCCATTATTGGGTATGGCCCCCGAAATCCGCGCAAGAGCCGGTATTTTCCTTGGATTTCAATATCCGGTTGAAATTCCGGGAGTTTCAATGGTAAACTTTATGAGAACAGCTATCAATGAGCAACGAAAATACCGCGAACTGCCCGAAATGAGCGCTTCTGATTTTCTCAAACTTATGCGCGATAAAAAAACTCTGATGGAAATAGATTCAGCCCTGGCCAGCCGGTCAGTCAATGAAGGCTTCTCAGGGGGTGAGAAAAAGCGGAACGAAATATTCCAGATGGCAATGCTCGAACCGCGGCTGGCTATCCTCGATGAAACCGACTCCGGATTGGATATCGATGCACTGAAAACCGTGGCTATTGGAGTTAACCGCCTCCGCCGGCCCGACAATGCGATGATCATAATCACCCATTATCAGAGGTTGCTCGATTATATCGTGCCTGATTTTGTGCATGTTCTTTCGGCAGGACGGATCGTAAGGTCAGGAGATAAATCCCTTGCCTATGAGCTCGAGGAAAAGGGCTACGATTGGATAAAAGAGGAAAATCAGGAGTAAAATGGAAACCGTTTCAGA
>JAPLDV010000865.1 GCA_026391235.1 Bacteroidia bacterium
GTGAGCAGGTAATACCGGTTTTAAAAACATACCCGTTTTTAAAAATCTGGCATGCCGGATGTTCAACCGGGGAGGAAGTTTATTCCATGGCTATCCTGCTCAAGGAGGAAGGACTTTTGAACCGGACACAAATTTATGCCACTGATTTTAACCCATCGGTATTGCAACAGGCCCGGGAGGCAATCTATTCTGCCACACAGATGAAGGAATATACCCGCAATTACCTGAAATCGGGTGGGAAACATTCATTTTCGGATTATTACAATGCACGATATGATTCGGCAATATTGAAAAAGACTTTAAAAGAAAATGTGGTTTTTGCTGATCACAACCTGGTCACCGACAGTGTTTTCGGTGAAATGAATCTGGTGATGTGCCGGAATACCCTGATTTATTTTAACAAAAAACTGCAGGACAAAGTTATCAGTTTATTCCGCGACAGTCTGGTTTCAGGAGGATTTCTGTGCCTGGGTTCAAAAGAGAGCATCACTTTTTCCGCTCACAAAGATATCTTCGAACCGGTTGTCGGGAAATGGAAGATATTCCGGAAGAAGTATTGAGAACGTGAAGAACGTGAAGAATCGTTAAAAAGATAAGAAATGATAGAAAGTTGTTAAGTATAATGCCTGACAATAATCAGATTCCCTATGATGCCATTGTAATAGGTACGTCGGCCGGCGGTCTCGATGCGCTTGGAATCATTCTTCCGATGCTCGATGCCAGGTTGCCGGTTCCGGTTATTATTGTACAGCATATCAGTGCGTCATCCGATTCTTTCATCGTTTCGTACTTCGACAAGTTATGCAACCTGACGGTTAAAGAGGCCGAGGAAAAGGAGTTATTAAAGCCCGGATTTGTTTATTTCGCACCGCCAGACTATCATTTGCTGGTTGAGGTCGACCGGACCATAAGCCTGAGCAATGAAGACAAGGTGAATTATTCACGGCCAAGTATTGATGTATTGTTTGAAACCGCCTCCTGGGCTTACGGTAACCGGCTCATCGGAATAATACTTACCGGTGCAAACTGGGATGGAACAGCTGGTTGCGAATTGATAAAAAAAAGTGGCGGGCTGACCATTGTTCAGGACCCAAAAACCGCAGCTGTGTCCAGAATGCCTGAATCAGTCATTGAGCGATTCAAACCCGATTACATCCTGCCGCTTGAAGAAATTGGACCTTTGATCAACAGCATTTTCTTTCCTATTCCCACTCAATCGTAGCCGGTGGTTTGGAGCTGATATCGTAAACAACCCGATTAACACCCCGTACACGGTTGATTATCTCATTGGAAATGCGAGCAAGAAATTCATAAGGCAGATGGGCCCAATCGGCTGTCATACCATCGGTTGAAGTAACGGCACGCAGGGCAACAACGCTTTCGTATGTTCTTTCATCGCCCATAACCCCCACTGCCTGAATGGGTAAGAGCATTGCTCCTGCCTGCCAAACCTGATCATAAAGTTCTGCCTCTTTCAATCCCTGAACAAAAATATGGTCGACCTCCTGCAGCAGACGCACCTTTTCACTGTCAACAGCACCAAGAATTCGGATTCCCAGGCCGGGACCGGGGAAGGGATGCCGTTTCAGAAAGGCTTCAGGAATATGAAGGGCCTGCCCTACCCTGCGTACCTCATCCTTAAACAGGAGTTTCAGCGGTTCAACTATTTTAAGATGCATCTTTTCGGGCAATCCTCCTACGTTATGGTGTGATTTTATCGTTGCTGAAGGTCCGTTAACCGAAACTGATTCAATCACATCCGGGTAAATGGTACCTTGAGCGAGCCAGCGTATATCTGTCAGTTTTGCTGCCTCCCGCTCAAAAACTTCAATAAAAACGCGTCCGATTGCTTTGCGTTTCTTTTCAGGGTCGGTCACCCCGACTAATTGCGACAGGAATTCATCAGCAGCACGGACACCTATTACGTTTATTCCCAGATGATTATATGAACCTAAAACGGTATTGAATTCATTTTTCCGCAGCAGGCCATTATCGATAAAAATTCCGGTGAGCCGGTTTCCAATCGCCTTATGCAACAGAACTCCGGCCACCGTTGAATCCACTCCGCCCGACAAACCCAGAACAACCGGATCATTACCTACAATTCCCTGTATCGATTTGATCGTACTTTCGATGAATACATCAGGGGTCCAGGATTGACTGCAACCGCAGATATCAACCAGGAAATTCCTCAGCAGGTCCTTTCCTTCGAACGTATGATACACTTCGGGATGGAACTGAATTCCGTACGTCGGCTCACCTTCGATGCGGAACCCTCCTACCCTGACATCATTGGTGCTTGCGGTAATGCAATAATTATCAGGGATTTTCGCAATCGTATCTCCATGTGACATCCAGACCTGGGTGTTTAAAGAAATTCCCCCGAAGAGCGGATCGGATTGATCAATAAACGAAAGATTTGCCCGGCCAAATTCCCGATGGTTTGAAGGGAGTACTTCCCCGCCGAAAAAATGAGATAATAGCTGGGCACCATAGCAAATTCCCAGAATCGGGACTGTTCCTTTGTATGTTGACAGATCAGGCTTTGGTGCATTCTGGTCGCGAACGGAGAAAGGGCTTCCCGACAGGATTACTCCTTTGATGTGGCTGCCTGTGACGGGCGGTTTGTTAAACGGATGAATTTCGCAATAAACGTTTAGTTCCCTGATTTTACGGGCTATAAGCTGGGTATATTG
>JAPLDV010000778.1 GCA_026391235.1 Bacteroidia bacterium
GACCTGAAAATGGTGGCCGATGCTTTATTTGCCCATGGAATCAATCAGGTCATCTGGCACGGTACTCCCTATAATACAATAGGTTCCGATACTATTTCATTCTACGCCACAGTTCATGTCGGCAAAGCCGGTGCCCTGTCAAAACATCTGCCCCTCTTCAATAATTACCTCGCTGCTGTATCGGATTATATGCGAAAAGGTGATGTATATTCCGATGTCGCTGTCTACCTGCCGCTTGAAGATGCCTGGATTGCCGGGGAGATGCCCAAAGAAAAGCAGTTGCCCTGGGCCTGGGGTGAATATGAATTCCGTTACCAGGTGGTTCCTGAAGAGATCAGGGGGTATCAGCCTTTGTGGATCAACGGGGAATTCCTGAAAAAAGGCACAAGGCTCAAGGCTCAGGGCGCAAGTGAAGGCACAAGGCTCAAGGCACAAGGCTCAAGTAAGGAAGAAGGAACAAGGTTAAAGGTGGGGAATTGCAATTTTAAAAGTTTGTATGTTGATGCAAAGTTTTTGGATTATGAAGTATTGAAAACGATGACCGAGCTTGCTGAGGGGGGATTCCCTATTTGCTTAAAGCAAAAACCTGAGGAAGCAGGATACTTTCAACACAGTGATTTTGTGATGCTTGCTGCGAGACTAGTAGAACTCAGTTCTCCGGATTGGTCAACCGTGACTAAAACAAAACCGCTGATTGAAGGGAACGATCTGCCTTTCTTCTGGTGCCGGAAGGACCAGAACAAGTATTATATTTTCTTCGCGCATCCGGTGGCAAAGGAATTCAGATATCCGGTAAAATATGGTCAAGCATATACTGATAAAGTCCAGATCAGAAATATCAGGATCAATTTAAAAAGGAAAACGGTTGATGTAAATCTGGCCTTCAAGCCTTATGAAAGCCTGTTGCTGGAGATCAATTCAAATGGTGAGCACCGCTTTATCAATTTACCGGATTTTGCTTTCATTTCATTTTGATTAATATGGGGCGAATTTAATTTCATTAATTGTTCCAATCCCATGAAAACCAGAAAAAAAGGATATAAAGGGCTGCTAGCCCTGACGGTGATACTCACTCCCGCTGCCATAATAACCTTAATTCCCAATGCAGGAGCCAGCAAGGCCAACATGATCGGGTACCATTCCATCTGTTCCGTAGTACCCATGAGTACCCTGGTTCTGGTTATCTGCGCCGGAGCTACCTGCTATTTCAGGAAGAAGTACTTTACTAAGTAAAAATTTAACCGTCAATTCATTCAAGGTATCGAGCCAAAAGACAACATTCTGACAGTCAAACTTGCATCCCATGAAACGGCCGAATCTTTTCTTTCTTTTAGTATTTACCCATTTTGCAATCTTGGGTTCGTTTTCACAGAATCAGGACCGGAGTTTTATTCCCCCGTATAAGGGAATCTTTTTGTGGGAATTGTTTTTGGCGGAACTCCTGATAATCAGACTATCTACATCTCCAAGGATGATTTCTGGAAGGCAAAAACGGGGTACCCCGAAGGCGGACTTTGCCTGCCGGGCGGATTGAATATAACTGTTCCTGAGCTCAAGGGGGCCACCTTTTACGCCGATCAGGTTATCGCAAACGGTAATATTCACGGGGTTTTCACCAAGGACGGCCTGATATTTAACCTGAAAACATTTGTGCCGGCAGGAAACAATTCGATCATCATAGAATTACTTGCCACCGGAAAGTCCTGCAAGGTAAATCTTAATCTCTGGGCAAAATCAGGGTTTGAATCAAAAACGGAATCCGGCGAAAAAGATGGTATTCATTGGGCCATGCGGCATTTTGAAACCCCGGACCTCGACTGGCCGTCGCATGCCGCCATGGCTATGAAAACCATAGGTGCATCAGGGAATTCCTTTGAACTCAGGCCGGGATCCTCAGTAACCATAATCGTGGGCATTTGCACCAATCACGATAATCAGGATTACTTTCAATCGGTGTTTAACCGGGTGAAAAACACAACAGCACAGACCGTTAAGAAACTCGATGCAGCCAATGACCTCTGGTGGAAGAATTTCTGGTCGGAGTCGTTCGTGGAAACCGGCGACTCAATCCTGCAGAAATATTATTACGGATCGCAATATCTCCTGGCCTGCTGCAGCGGGAACAGGAATTTCCCTCCGGGCCTGTGTGGCAACTCTATTACTGATGATGCAATCAATGCCTGGCAGGGCGATTATCACACCAACTATAATTTCCAGGCTCCGTGGTGGGCCTGCTTTTCGTCGAACCATATCGGGCTTACCGAACCGTATGATGCGCCGGTCCTGGATTATATGGAGAAAGCCAAAAAACATGCCCGGGAAATACTCAATGTCCGTGGCGTTTACTATCCGGTAGGGATCGGGCCCAAAGGTTTCAGCTCCTCCATGTATCCGCTGACCGAAGAGAAAATGATGAAGACATATGGAATCAGAGACCTGAACCTGGAGGGAGGCCATATGTTCTGCGGCCAGAGAAGCGATGCATTATTCCTGACCGTCAATATGTTCCAGCGGTTCTATCATACGTACGATGTCGTTTATGCCCGGAAAGTTTATCCGTTTATCCGGGAGGTGGCAGATTTCTGGGAAGACTATCTGAAATATGAAAACGGGCAATACAACAATTACAACGATAATTTCTGGGAGGTCGGTCCCTGGACATCAAATTGGCGTGAGGATATGGTTTCCGGAGATTACAACAACACCAACACTCTGGGGCTCCTCCGGATGTTTTCCAAAGGGTTCATCGAAATAAGCTCTTTTCTCGGGGAGGATCAGGTCCGCCGTGAAAGATGGACTCACATCAGGCAGCACTTATATCCAATCCCGATGGTTTATACCGATGGCATGATCCGGATAAAGGCCGCAGAAGGTGGAACAAGCTCCGGCTCCGAAGCCAGGACCAAGCCCGGATTCGGCAGGGTATCGGCTTATGTGTTTGGCTTTCCTGGTGGGGTATCAGGCGTAAAAACCGATCCGGTTCTTGCTGATATTCTTTGTAAAGAGATTGGGAGGTGGGGTACTAATCCCGGAGGTGATGCCGACTGGAACAATCTTGGCAATGGCATCGAAACCTATTTTACTACTGCAGTCAGGGTTGGATATGATCCTAAAACTATAATAGCCAGGTTAAAGGAGCGGATCGACAAAACTGCACTCCCCAACCTCTGGATTCCGCAATCGGGCGGACTTACCGAAACCCTCAGCGCTGTTCCATCCTGTATCAATGAAATGCTTTTGCAGGGATTTGAAGGTATGATCAGGATTTTCCCTGCCTGGCCTGCCGGAAGGGATGCCCGTTTTGAGAATTTACGAACCTGGGGAGCCTTCCTGGTGTCGTCGGAGCAAAAAAACGGGATCGTACAATTTATTAAGATAACCAGTGAAAAAGGAAGGGATTGTGCAGTCGAAAATCCATGGCCGGGGAGGCAGGTGAAAATAATCTCCGGAGGAAAGGAAGCTGGAAATATGCAAGGCGGGC
>JAPLDV010000642.1 GCA_026391235.1 Bacteroidia bacterium
GCTTTTCCGTTGAACACCAATCTCAATACACTCCACGGGATGCCTATCAGCGCTGCCTTGCAGGTTCGGTCATCCTTGATGTTCGTCCTGAAATCCTGTGGTGTTACAAAGGGTTCAACGTCCCTGAAGTGCTGTATTGCCCTTGGCGGGATATTGAAAAATACATCGACCGGTTACCAGCTGAAAAGGAAATAATTGTAGCCGATTCTTCAGGTAATCATTCACGAGCCGCTATTAAAATACTGATTGACGCAGGTTTTAGTAAAGTCGCCGGTTTGGCAGGTGGGATGGTGGAATGGGAAAGGGATGGATTACCTCTCCAGCTCGATAACCAGGCCCGTTTATCTGGTTCCTGCATGTGTCAGCTGAAGTTCAGAGAATTAAAGAAACCATAGTATTGTGTTTATAAACTATTTACCATGAATACCAATGATTTAGGATTTATCGGCGGTGGCCGTATTACCAAAATATTTCTGCAGGCATTTACATGCAAAGAGCAGAGATTAGACAATGTCGTAGTTTATGATACCAATATGGAAGTTCTGGTCCGGTTGAAAAAGCTTTATCCGGATATCCGGATTTCAGAGTCGGTGCATGAGGCAGCACGGAAATCAACTGTTTTCATTGCCCTGCACCCCCCGGTAATCATGGAAACACTTGATAAGATTGCCGGTGATATAATAGAGGATGCCATTGTGGTTTCCCTTGCCCCTAAAATCACAATGGAAAAGATCGCATCGAAATTAGGAACCCGGAACATTGCCCGGATGATTCCCAATGCAACTTCATACATTAATCAAGGATACAACCCCATTAGCTTTTCCGGAGATTTCAATCCAACTGGGAAAGTTAACCTGTTAAACAATCTGAAATTATTGGGGCACACCTTTGAAGTCAGCGAGAGTAAGCTTGAAGGATATGCTATAATTTCCGCCATGCTGCCCACTTATTTCTGGTTCCAATGGAAAGAGCTGGGTCAACTCGGAGTCAAAATGGGTTTGTCAGAGGATGAAAGCAAGGAATCCGTGCAACGTACCCTGATAGCTGCCATCAACCTGATGTTTGAATCCGGACTTTCCCCGGAAAAGGTTATTGACCTCATTCCGGTAAAACCCATAGCGGATCATGAATCGCAGATCGTTGAAATTTACCGGGAGAAACTTGTAGCGCTTTTTGAGAAAATCAAGCCAAACCAGGTCGGTTAAGGATACGCCGGAACAAAATTCAGCCGGCGCCGGTCAGTCCTGCCAGTCCATTCTGTTTTCAAATGCAACCGGTCAGCGGTGCTCAACTTTCTTTCCGTAAAATTGTTAATGACCTGTATAATTTATATCTTGTAAAACAATAACCAAACAACAATTAACTATGTTACGTACAGCAAAAGCACACTGGTCAGGTACTTTGAAAGAAGGTAAAGGAACATTGACTACGCAAAGCGGAGTCCTGGAAAACACAAAATACAGTTTCACAACGCGCTTTGAAGGCGAAAAGGGCACTAACCCCGAGGAGCTTATCGGAGCTGCCAATGCCGGATGCTTTACCATGTGGGTGGCTTCGCTTTTAAGCCAAAAGGGCTTAATTCCCACCTCCCTGGATACGGAAGCCACCGTAACACTGGAAGGTACCACCATTACCGCGATTCATTTATCTATAACCGGTTCGGTACCGGGCATTAATGCGGAAGATTTTAAGGCTGTTACGAAGGAAGCGGAGAAAGATTGCATCATTTCCAAAGCCTTAAATGTCCCAATTACCTCTGAAGCTCATCTGGTGGGTTAAGGAAAGCCCGGAGGGAATCAATCCCGGATGATCACTGGTTGTTAAGGTAAACCCCGCTGCCGATCAGATAATCCTGACCGGGGATCTGTTCTGTATAGGCTTTCTTCATGACCTCCCGGTTGAGGCTGTAGTTCATCCAGTAATACTCCACATAACCGCCGCCTTTCTTCGCTGCATCGATCAGCTCCCGCACAAGGTAGGTGCCCTTTGAATCCTTCAGGTCATATTCATAGGTGCCCTGTATTTTGGGTGCGGGTGGCTGAACAACGTTGTAGCCCCTGAAGTCGATCACGTAAAAGTACCCGCTCATGTCGTCGAAGAACCGGATGTTCCGGAGAAAGGAGCGCATGAGTTCCACTCCGTGCAGGGAGTCGCCGGTATGTTTTTCAAGGACCGCCCCAAGGCCCAGGGCCATGGCCCTTACCGCGTTTTTAACCGCAAATTTGCTGACTTCCGAAGGCGCGATCAATGCCTGACCATCTATATGATAAAAACTTGATCCGGCATACCAGTCCATCTCAGGGATCAGCTTTACAAAGCCTGTTTTGTTTCCCACCACCTGGGTGACCGGATTGGTGTAGCGGTATTCCAGGAAACCAAAACCGGTATAGGTTGCCAGACTGATCATGTCCCTCACGATCTTTCGTCCATCCACATCCACCTGGTCAATGGTAAGGGTTCCCTCCAGTCCGGGCTGGCTAGGATGAGCTACATTATAGCCACCGAGCGTTTCGATGAAAACAAAACCGGTACGGTCGTTAAAAAAGAATGCCTCGTGGGTAAAATCCCTCGTCAGTTCTACCAGTCCAAGACTATCAGTCACCTTTTCGGCTGCCCAGGTGTTGATGCCGGTGCCAACCCCGGTACAAATGACCTGTACGGCATTCTTGTATGCATCGTTCTGCGTATAAAGAGCTGATTCAGGATCTTTCGAACAACCCGGGCATGCCAGGACAAACAGGACGAAAACGGCTGGCGGGCAGGATAAAAAATGATTGAATTTTTTCATATTGTATATAATCAGGGTTTTCCTTTAAAATCCGATGATGTTCGCCGGCATGGTCAGGGAATGTCGTCCACGATTCCTGAATAAAGTTCACTTTGATACCTATCTCACTTTCATATTTATCGCAGATTTGCTGCAAATAATCCGCCGGAGGGCATTTCGCCCAGGCGATGTATAATTCCGTGACTCCGGTCTTGTTTGACGGTTTAAGTTTGCCTGCCGCTGAAGCTGTTGTACAGGTTAACGAAACAATTGTATTACAGAAAAAAACAGTGCCTAAAAAGGTCAATAGTTTTCTATACGACATAGTATTAAGTTGTTGTAATGATTGGGCTTTGTCGGACAACGATTCTTGTTTTCCATTAAATCGGTCATTCCGGTTATTGATTAGCTCTGATCAAAGATATTGGATATTTATATACTCCGGACTGATCATGTGGGCGGCGAGTTATTATGTACTCGGTGAGGCTTATCATCAAACCGGCCAGTATAAAAAGGAAAAGATGATTTATAAAAAAGCACAAAAAGTTTTTCCTGGTGATCCCGATCTGATCTACAGTCAGGCTATCTTGTCATTAAGTCAGGGAGATACGGCTGGGGCAAACCGGTTTATTGAGAAATACAAATCCAACTGTAAAGATAACTTATTGCCTGATTCAGAGATAAATAGATTTATCGCTTCAATTTATTCCAAGGCTGGCATTCTGGATAAAGCTGACGGGTATTATCGGAAAGCGCTGTTTTTGGAACCTGAAAGCCCGGCGAGACATAATGATCTGGCTTATTTCCTGATTGATAATAATCGGAACATCATCGAAGGAATGGAACTCGTTAATAAAGCACTGGAATCAAGTCCTGATTCTTACATTTTTTTAGAGACAAAGGGATGGGGACTGTTTAAGCAGGGAAAAATCAGGGAAGCATATGAAATCCTGCAAAAGAGCTGGGCTTTGAGATTGAAAAACGGGGCGGTGTCTCAGTGAGGGTACGGGTACCAGGAGGTTCCACTGGTTAAGCAGCCTATTCGACAGCCATCCTTTTACAGTGGTATTCTCAGAACAGAACCATATCTGACTCCTCAATGGAGCCCTATTATCTGCCATTTTGTTATTTCGATGAATATTTGTAACTTGTATAGTTCAATGAATTAAGCTTTTATTCAGGGTTTTATTAATAGATAGAAAGGAATCCGAAGTATGAAAAAACTGCTTTTTGTTGTTGCATTGACAGTGCTGTGGCTTTTTCCCCCGATTGTTTCAGCATTGGGGAGCAATGATGCCGACCTTATTTTGATCAGGAAACACTTAACCGGATGATAGCAACGCTCCACAACACCGGGCTTCAGGTTGCTGTTCATGTTTCGGGCGACAGGGGCATCGACATGACGCTCACTGCATTTGAGGAGGCGATGAAAAATAATCCCCGCAATGATCCCCGCCACCGGATTGAACACGGGCTTTTCCCGACAGACAGCGCACTTCAGCGGATGAAAACCTCGAAAATCATTCTGTCCACTCAACCTCAATGGATTGCCTGGCATGGGGATTCCTATAAAGAGGTTACAAATGCCCAAACCATGAATCTTCTCCTGCCCCTGAAAAAAATGCTTGGAATGGGCATCCCTATTGCTTTCGGATGTGATGTACCGGCTTCATTATATCAGGAGCCCAGATATGCCTTCATCGGAGCTGTTCTGCGCCGGACAGTCAGCGGGGTAACCTTAAACAATGACCAACGCCTCACCATGCCGGAAGCTTTAAGGATTCATACCATGGGATCGGCTTATGCAAGTTTTTCAGAGTCAATGACCGGATCACTTGAACCCGGAAAATTCGCCGACCTGGTGGTCTGGTCAAATGACCTGTACGCCACCCTGACACCCGCTGAAATTTCAAACCTGAAATCGGAAATGACCATAGTCAATGGTGAGGTACAATATGATTCAGGCATTTTGCAAGTTACAACCAATACGGAAAATTATGGTTTCAACCTGATGCAGAATTGCCCGAACCCGTTCAGTACCCAAACGCGGATCGATTACCAGCTTCCGGAAGAATCGCAGGTGCTCCTGAAGGTTTACAACCTCATGGGGCAGGAAATCGAAACCCTGGTGGCCGTGATCATTCTTCTGTCGGCAGGTTCCATCAGTGAGTTTTTTCATGTTTCGCAGTACTGGAATCCGGTTTATGTTTGGGATGTTAGGGCAGCCTTTGACTTCCTTCACAATCCATTGCAGGTGTATTTTTGGGTGCGCGAAAAAACAAAGAGCAGTTCAGAAGTAGACCTGATTTATCAATTCTGATTCTAAACTTTGTTGAGGCTACTTTGTTAGGTTATAAAAATATTAACATAATCATGAAAAAGAAATTCTTACTTCCGGCAGCCTTAGTGATCTTATTTTCGCTAATGTTTAATTCTTTAACCGCACAAACAACCTCCGGAACGGTTAAAAATGAAATTATGGAGGCATTGAAACTATGGAATGCAGCTACTAAAGCTGCAAATACAAACCAGCTGATGTCCCTGTATGACAATTCTGAAAATATAATGTTAGTGGGTTCTGACAGTGCAGAAATTTGGAAAGGAAAAGATCAAATCAAAGGACATGTGACCGAAGTTTTTACTCATAGCAGTTTTTATTGGGAAATGGACAGAATTGACATCGATAACAATGGTGATACTGCATGGGCGGTTGTTGACGGATCAATGGTTATAAAAACCGATACAGGTGAAACTATGAAAACACCTTACCGTTTCGCCGAAATTTTTGTTAAACGAAACGGTACATGGAAATTGAGGATTTTTCATGGTTCAATCCCAAAAGCAGGATAAAAGGGAGTGATTATCGTACATTAAACAGAATTGTGCCTGCTCAATTTCGCATGCAACATGGAGATGATTCATTTGATCCAACCTCCTTGGGTTTTAAAATTTACGTGCCAACTGCGTACCAGAATTTATTTGACCAATTCCCCTTAAAACTCCGAAATTGGTCAAATATGTCTACTTTTCCTCTATAAATCCCTTACCAAGTTCAGCAATAGTAAAAAAACAATTTCCTCTGCGAGCTCTACGGCTCTAGTGTGTGTGCTGATGAAAGGGAGTCAGTTTAAAAACGGGGTCCATGCCACCATAAAGATAGCCGACTT
>JAPLDV010000811.1 GCA_026391235.1 Bacteroidia bacterium
AGAACAATCCTTAACCGGCTCAATCGTCAGAACGATAAAGGAATTATCCTGTTACACGGTAAGCCGGGAACTGGAAAAACCTTCTATATCCGTTATCTCATTCAATCGGTCACAAAAAAAGTGATATACATGCCGTCTCACCTTGCCGCGTCGGTAAGCAATCCTGAACTCCTCACTGTTCTTATGGAATATAAGAATTCGGTGCTGGTGATCGAGGATGCTGAAAACATTGTAGTTGACCGGGAGAATGACCGACAATCATCGGTTTCTGCACTTCTTAACCTTTCCGACGGATTGCTGGCTGATTGCCTGAAAATTCAGATTATCTGTTCGTTCAATACCGATGTTTCCAAAATAGATAAGGCCTTGATGAGAAAGGGCCGGCTGATAGCACGTTATGAATTTCGGGAGCTTGAAACAGACTTAGCCAACAACCTGTCTGCTAATCTGGGTTACGGCAGGCCCTTCCATTCGCCGGCCCTTCTCACCGATATCTATAACCAGGGGGAGATGGAATATAGTGCCACGAACCCTGCTGCCACCATCGGGTTTAAAATTCACAATTAACCAATCTGCGCGACATACTTTGTCGCTTAGCTGGCTTACCTTTAGATTAAAATAACAACCAAAAATGTCGAAACGAGGCTACATATCACGGTACATGCTGATAGTGAAGAAACTGAAAGCAAAACCTTACAGTTCCTATGTGGAGCTGAAATCGTACATCGAGAACCAGGTTGAATATCTGCAGATGCAGGATGATACGTTGGAAATTGGATTCTCCAAAAGAACCCTGCAACGGGATATCCGGGAAATTCGGAACAATTTCGGTTTCGACATTGAGTTCTCCAAGAGTAGCAAAGGTTATTATATCGTTCAATCCGAATCGGAGAATATGAACTTTCAGCGGATGATGGAAGCCTTTGACATGTTCAATTCGCTGAACCAAGCCCAGGATATGACACCCTATATTCACTTGGAAAAACGCCGACCGCAAGGGACAGAGAATCTTTATGGATTACTTCATGCCATAAAGAACCGGCTTCTGATCAGCTTCACCTATCAAAAGTTCTGGGAAGATGAGATAACCCAACGCCAAGTTCATCCCTATGCCCTCAAGGAATTTAAGAACCGTTGGTATGTCGTTGCAAAAGACTTGAAAGATGATGCAATTAAGACGTTCGGATTGGATCGACTTTCCGACCTGGAGATTAGCAAGAAAAAGTTTGATCTTACGGCTGGCTTCAATATCGAGGAACATTTTCGATATTGTTTCGGGATCGTTAGTCCTAATAGTGATGCGCCAGAGGAGATTATCCTTTCGTTCGATCCTGTCCAGGGTAAATACATCAAAACATTACCCCTTCATGAGACCCAGAAGGTGATCATTGATGACGAAGAAGAATTGGTGATCAGTTTAAAACTTTATGTCACACATGATCTGATCATGGAACTGCTCTCATTCGGAAACAGTATGGCCGTGATAAAGCCTGAATCGTTATTCAACGAAATAAAATCCGAGCATTGGGAAGCATATAAGAAGGAAATCAGCAGGAACTTCGAGGAGAAAGTTCGCAATGGCACTTGGTCTGATGAATTTGATTTAACGGAAATTAAGGAGCCGGGTAAAAAGACCTTGAGAATCTATGCCAAGAAAGGACTTGAAGAATGATTCGGGCAATTCATTTTATCGGTCACTACGGTTTAGGATGTAATGCTCTCGAATAAGCAAAGGGTTGAATTAAACTTACATAATAACTACCTTCTTACACAGACTTCATAAAAATCCTCAAGCGGATTTATAGAGGAAAGTTAACAAAATGATAGAGATTGACACTTCTTCGGTTCAAAGACCTGAAATAGAGTGGGTAACCATTCCTGCAGGCACCTTTATAATGGGCAACCCAAAAGATGAGGTTGGCTGGTTTAAAGGACAAACCCAGTATCAGGTGAACCTTGACGCATTTAGGATGAGTAAGTACCCAATTACGTTTAAGCAATATGACTTGTTTTGCCTATCGACTGGCATTGATAAACCTTGGGATAACGATTGGGGCCGTGACAATCGCCCGGTTATCCATGTCAGTTGGGACGATGCCGTTGCCTTTGCCGAGTGGATGCGTTGCCGTCTCCCAACAGAAGCCGAATGGGAATATGCATGCCGGGCGGGTACGACAACTCCATTCAATACCGGCGAAAACCTGACCACATCACAAGCTAATTATGATGGTAATAGGACTTACAACAATAATCCAAAGGGTGAATTCAGAAAAAAAACGATGCCCGTCGGCAGCTTTTCCCCTAACGCCTGGGGGTTGTATGATATGCACGGAAATGTAACGGAGTGGTGCAGTGATTGGTATAATGATGATTACCCGATAGACTCTCAAATCAATCCTAAAGGCCCTTTAACGGGGACACAACGCGTTCTCCGAGGTGGTGCTTGGTATTTCCATGCTCAGAATTGCAGGTCAGCAAGTCGAAATGATCGCCCACCATTCTGTAAAGGTGACTTCACAGGATTCCGATTGGTTTCATCTATTTAACCAATAGTCAATCCATTTCATAAAATAAGACCCATAGAAAAGGGCATTAAAAAAATCCTACTTTTTCATTACGCACAAGAAATCATGAAAACCTAACACCCAGATATTTTACCCATCAATTGATTTCAAAAACCATGGAAGATTCAAATCAAGAAGAAAACCAAACCGCAAAGAGCATTCATCAACTTTTTGCAAGTTCTGAAAGTATCAGAATTCCGGCATATCAACGTGCTTACAGTTGGGTAGATAAACAGTATACCCAATTTCTTGATGACCTTTTGGAGCAGAAAGGGAAAAGGTATTATTTAGGGCAGCTACTATTTGAGAAATACGACAATACTCTTTTTATTGTTGACGGTCAACAAAGGATCACTACGACCATTCTTTTCCTTTCTGCCATCGCTAAAGTCCTAATTGCAAAGGGAGAAGATGTGGAAGAAATCCGGAAGAACTATCTTACCGATGTTTTCAAAACTATTGATGACGACCAGGTAATTTTTAAGAAGATTACCCAGAAACACTTGATATCTGCATTAGATGATACGGAAACCATTTCACAAAGACGAATGATTGAAGCATTTTGCTTTTTCGAAAAAGAGCTGGCAAAACTTGATATAGATAATATAAAGCAGATTAAGCAAACTTTGGAAGATGCTGTAATCAGTACGTTTTACATTGCCAACCCTATCGAGGCAACTCAGGTCTTCGAATATCAAAACAATCGTGGCAAAGAACTTTCCCGGTTTGAAATAATTAACTCCTTGATAATTACTGCTGCCTCTTTTTTGGAATCATGGGAAACATAGATGCCATTAAAGAACGGTTGAACAATGTTGAGAACAAGACAGGGTGGATAAAGCTGTTTTTCGAGAATTTTGTTGAGCTAACTCATAGTGCAAAAAGTGTTGTGACTAACAAAAATATTCAGGAAATCTCTAACCTGTTTTTCATTGGTAACCAAGCTAATTGGAAGATTGTCTTGCTGACACTATTCTATAAGGGTGAAAATGCAGGTCTTCATTTTCAATCCATTTTAAAACTACTTGAAATTCTAAGCTTTAAACTGAAACTGGGCGATTATCGCACAGACTATCTGCCAGATTATGCCAAAATGTATTTTAGAATCGACAACAATTACAATATTGATAGTCTGTACGGCGATTTAAAAAAAGCTGCAGAAAACGGTTTTAAGTGGTACTGGAATGACGGGAATCGCTTTATGAACCTTATCACTGATTACTTCGACAATCAAAAATACCATTACCATATCAACCGGATAAAATTTGTACTATGGCAATATGAAAACAGCTTAAGGTCAGCAAAACGCTCGGGGGTATTATTGGACAAAGACCTTTATGACAGTTATACGATTGAGCATATCACGCCGCAGACACCGGCAAATGAAGTTTACACGGACAACTTCAAAAACAATTACCTTCATCTTGTAGGTAATATGGCTTTACTGACAAAGAGCCAAAACAGTAAATTCGGCAATAAATCTTTCGAGGAAAAAAGGGAATTATTCCAAGACACAGCACTCTCAAGTTACACTGAAATAAGAGAAAAATCTCAATGGACTGAAACGGAGATTACTGAACGGCACCGTCAAATTTCTCTTTTTGCAAAGCAGTATTTTGACTTTACAGGTTTTTAGGAGAGAAGAATTAACATACAGGATGCTTTCAAAATCAAAATTTATCCGGGGAGAGAAGTGTCAGAAATCGCTCTGGCTTTACCTCCATCGCCCCGAACTGGCCATGGTTGATGACTCCCAGCTTGCCATAATGAACAGAGGAACCAACATAGGGGTGTTGGCCAGGGATTACTTTCCAGGAGGAGTGATGGCGGTAGAAGGCGAATATCCGTCCAGGGAATCGGCTCTTCGTACACAGGAATTGATCGATTTGGGGTTTGAAACCATATATGAAGCCACCTTCATTTACGATGATACCCTTGTTGCTGTGGATATCCTAACCCGGTCTGACGGCACGTGGAAACTGTTTGAATGTAAGGGAACGACAGGTGTCAGAGATTACCACATCCTCGATCTGTCCGTACAAGTTTATGTGGTTACCGGAGCAGGAATATCATTGGTGGATGCTTCAGTTATGCATCTCAATAACCAATATGTCAGACGTGGAAATTTGGATGTGATGAGTTTATTCACCTCCGATAGTGTCTTTGATCAGGTTCTAAATTTACAGGCTTTAATCCCTGACCGTATTAATCAATTCAGGACGATGTTGGAAGCTGGCGAACCATTGATTGGAATTGGTAATCAATGTGACTCTCCTTATCCCTGTGATTTTAAAGAATACTGCCATAACCTTCTACCGGATTCACCAGCGGAGATATTGGATGAGATTATTGATCCCCCCTTAGTCCATCACGATTCGGTCAAGAGATGGCTGGATCAGTTTGGCTATCCACTTCACTTCCTGGATTTCGAAACCATTATGCCTGCGATTCCACTATTCGATGAATCCCGTCCATACCAGCAGATACCATTTCAATACTCTCTTCATTATCTACCCGAAAAGAATGGTGAGTTGGTTCACTCGGATTACCTAGCCTGGCCAAATGGCGATCCACGCCCCGACCTGATCCGCACCCTGATCGCAGGCACTCGGGCCCCTGGTAAGACTCTTGTTTTTAATGCAACATTTGAAAAGAGATGTCTGAATGAAATGGCACATGACTTTCCTCAATATGCTGATGATTTGTACAGTATAATCGGACGGATTGAAGATTTGGCTAAGGTATTCCAGAGTAAATCATTCCACTTTCCCCATCTGGGAAGAAAGTACTCATTAAAACTCATATTACCGCTGTTAGTTCCAGACTTGAGTTACGAAGACCTAGAAATCAATAATGGGGGAGATGCCAGTGCCATGTTCGAACAGCTATATATCTCGACCGACACCGAACTTATTGAGAAAACTCGTGAGAATCTATTGAAATATTGCCACTTGGATACGTTGGCGATGGTAAGGATTATGGAGGTTTTGGAAGCAGATTTACTTCATAATGACTGATTGGAAAAGAAATTATACCTTGCAGAAACGCATAAACTGAACAGCCTGCGCCGTTTTACTGAAAAAAATGCTAACCAAAATCCAATTAACTACCATGAAAGACGAAAGAGAGAAAGACGAAAGAGACTTTTTGACCACTCAATATAGAGAGGCAATTAAAAATTTATATTCTGAACGGAAAATTATCCCAACCATAGGAGAATTTCTTTGTGAAAGGCATCCTGAATGTGAATCATCCGCAAAGGTCAAACTTTACACTGGTAATTGGGCTTTCGTTGGTGATCGATATGGTCATGCAAAAATTGAAGGAATCAGTGCTAAAATTCTTTTTATTGCAATGGATAGAGGTGGACATGACGGGGCAGCTAATGAGTTATTCCCGGGTACACAGGAATCATTTAGGACAAGTATAGAAAACCCGGATAATCCTCATATGGGCGGGGTTTCCTTGATTTTGAAGGAGCTGGTTGATGAAGCACCTTTGAAACAATTATCGGGGATATGTGCTTTAACAAATGCAATAAAATGCGTTAAGCCAACAGGAATGCAGACAACACATGCTACTCAAAAAATGAAAACAAATTGTTCAATTCATCTTGAATCTGAAATCCAATCACTAAAGCCTGATATTATCATTACGCAGGGGGATCACCCAAGAGATACAGTTTTAAATTTATTAAAACCGAACCTAATTCAACAATTTCATACAACAGGTAGCGGGAAAGCCTCATTATATATCACCGCTAATAATGTAATTGTTTTAGTGACACCTCATCCTGCTCGCTTATCTGGGATGGAATGGCGCAATGGGAAAATGCCAGCATACTTCTATTCCGCGATTGCAGAAACACGAAAAAAATTTATTGAATCAGTCAATAAGAACTAAAAGGGTTATTCAGCTAGTCCATCAACTATTATTCTAATCATCGAAATACTTAATACCATGAATTTAAATGATTTAGTTATCAGGACCCAGGAAATTGAAAAATTGGTAAGAGAGAGATATCCTTACGATGAAGGACTTAAAATTGGACCCATTTATGATGGGATTATTAACCTCAGCCAATACATTGATGCGAAATATAAAATCCTCTGGATACTAAAGGAACCTTACGATGAGCGAGAGGGCGGAAGAGCCTTCGGGGGTGATTGGTACTTAACTGAATTATTGAATAATATCAAAATAGCTGAGTTTAAAGGGGCTATCCGTACTTACAAGCCAATGATTTTGACATCCTATAGTATTCTAAACGGTTTTTGCCCATTTGACGAAATCACTTGGATAGATTCTACAGTAAGTGATACCTTAAAGAGTATTTGTTACTTTAACGTGAAAAAATTACCCGGCTTAACGACAAGCAATCCTTCAGTTATAAAGCGTGCATATAATGACAATAGGGATATCCTCCTTAAGCAAATTCAATACTATGAACCTGATATTGTTATAGGGGGTTATACCTTGAATCTATTTCTACATGATCTTGGAATCGAACCAGAACAGAAGATAATCAACTGCCCGGGAAGTTTTCCTCACTACATTAAAGGGAATAAGCTATATATTGATGCCTATCACCCGGCTTCTAGAGTCGTTGCAAAAAGTTATTGTGAAAATATCATCCAAATTGTTCAATCCGTGAAAGAAATGTGGGCAAGATAATAACGGAAAAAATTGTTGACGACATCAATGGGGAACGGTCAAACTAATGAAACAAACTCAGGGCGCTCTGCTTGGTTGTTCGACCCACCATTCACTTTCAAAGGCATCAGAGGAGAATTGTGGACAACAGAGTTCGGACAAAATTCCTTTCCATGAACAACTTCATCTGTTTCGACCTTAATTCGATAACGAATCATTGGGGTGATATTACCATTATGGACGCATTTGAAAAGGCGGATGAACGGTTTTATTGGTTGAGCCAAGTCCGGAATTACAATTAAAAGCTACATTTAACACTAACTCACAACAAAATGATGCCGAAATTTAGTACTTTAGTGAAATAAAATATTCACCAATAGTCTATTCTATGACAATCAAAGAACAATTAACCCAGTTGTATAGAGAAAGGAGTAAGGATTTCAAACACATAATCGAAACATTTCCTGAGGATGACTTGGCAGGACCATTTCTAATGTCTCCAAATGAGTTGTATCAACATCAACCTATTCGTTTACTGATTGTTGGTCAGCAAACGAATGGTTGGTCCTACGATTTTGATGACATTGGCAAACAAATGGCGAATTATGAAGAATTTAATCTTGGAATTTACTATTATTCATCCCCCTTTTGGAATATTACGCGAAAACTTGAGCTTGCATTAGGCAATGTTGAGTATTCATGTGCCTGGACGAATCTTAATAAGTATGATTTGGATTCAAAAAGACCTTTCGGAAACTTTGAAAAGGAAATTTCCAAGTTTGATTCGATTTTGATTGATGAGATTAAAATATTAAAACCGGATGCCTGCATTTTTTTCACTGGTCCCTCATTCGATCTAAGAATCAAATCACTATTCAACGGTATTGTTTTTGAAAAAATAGAAAATTGGGATATGAAACAGCTTTGTAGAATTATACATGAAATATTACCAGAACTTACTTTTAGAACTCATCATCCGAAATCGTTAAGAATCCGGTATTTAGAAGAAAAGTTCATCGAATATATTAGAATGTTGGTTTAGTGGAGGTTGGCATTGAGCAATTAGAAATTTTAAAACCATGTTAGAAATTGAGCCTCTTTTCCTTCATGTTAATTCCTTAAAGGATAAATATGAACATATCGCCCAAATCACAGGTGAGAATTTTAACGTTTTCCATATATTAGAGCTTGACTCCAATGAAGTTCATTTGCATTCGAAGTTCCTTGGTGAATTATTAAATTCCAAAGGGTCCCACAACCTTGGAGATAAGTTTCTTTCACTTTTTCTAAAACAATTGAAAACGAAGGAATTTAATGATTCAAATCAAAACAGGTTAAAAAAGTTTAGCTCTTCTTCAACAAAGGCACACGTTGAATACTACACTTCCAAAATTACTTATGATGGTGAAAATGGTGGGCGCATTGATTTATTATTAGAAGATGCTAATAATAACCACATTATTATCGAAAACAAAATCTATGCGCGTGATCAACCTAAGCAATTGAAGCGATATAAGAATTTTGACAAAAATGCTATACTAATCTATCTCAACTTATTTGGTGCTATGCCTTCACCTGATAGCATTGGAGAATTAAAAGTCAAAGATGATTTCACTATAATTTCCTATAGTGAGGACATTATTCCATGGCTTAAGGAGTGCATGAAAGAAGCAACTCTATTCCCATTAATCAGGGAAACTCTTCATCAATACATTCAGCTGTTACAAAAAATGACCAATCAATCAACCCGATTAATTCATTAGACTGACTTGAAAACCTCCGAACCCCTTATTATATTTAGGGTTGAGTAAAAATATCGATTTCACCCAAAGGATGAACGGCTTACCATACGATTTCACAGAC
>JAPLDV010000126.1 GCA_026391235.1 Bacteroidia bacterium
AGCACTTCGGGTACAAAAACCTTATTCTCGCGGAACTTGACACCAACAATCTGCATTCCCGGAACGAGTCCTTTACTAAGAACCTGATCAGCAGGAATTCCCTCCAATAATGCCTGAGCGCTCAGCTCATCGGCACCATCCTCTCCTTTCAGATCGGGGGGGTAAGGAGATATTTTATTTACTTTACCTCTTTCAACGCATTTTGCGATCTTTGCCAGCAATTCTTCAGGGTTCATTTTAGTCGAATTTTTGTTTGATGACAAATATATAAATCCTAAACCAGATATGTTAAAAGATTTAGTTCTTAAAAACCGCAGTTATCGCAGGTTCGATGGTAAAACAGCCGTATCGCAGGAAACGATGGAACAGCTGGTTGATCTGGCAAGAATCTGTCCCTCGAGCCGCAATCAGCAGGCACTCAAGTTTATGACGGTTAATAGCCCGCATCAGGGTAACCTGATATTTCCCTGTCTGGCCTGGGCCGGTTACCTTAAAGATTGGGATGGGCCAGTGGCAGCAGAGCGTCCATCAGCCTATATAATTATTTTAGGCGATACCCGGATTGGCTCGAAATTCGAAACCGATCTTGGAATCTGTGCTCAGACCATTCTCCTGGGTGCCGTGGAGATGGATCTGGGTGGTTGCATAATAGGTTCCATTAAGCGTGATGCCTTGAGAACTCTCTTTGCGATCCCTGATCACCTTGAAATTCTCCAGGTGCTCGCAATCGGAAAACCGGTTGAAAAAGTTGTTTTTGAGCCGGTCAAAGACGGAGATATCCGCTACTGGCGCGATCTTGATCAAACTCATCATGTGCCGAAGCGATCATTAAGCGATATTCTGATCAAGCCTGATTTGCCGTAGGGCATTTTTTGTAAATATCAGAAAATCATTAGCTTGTATCTTTATTTACAAGTGTTGATAAAACACCTAACGATTTATTTGAAATAATTTGTTGATTTTGATTTTGTGTTGTATCTTTATCAGGCAAAAGGTTAGATAGGGAAAGTTCAAAGAGAAAAAACAAGAGATTAGATAAAGGGATTATAGGCTTAGTTGCAATTAACTTCTTAATTCTCAAACTTCTTCTTATCTGTAAGGTGGTTCTTGATTGTGGGGACATGAAAGGTGATGTTGGTAAAAAAGGCGGCTCCCAACCGCCTTTTTTTTTTATTTATTGGCCGGCGCCGTGAAAGGCCAGCTCCCTTTCCCAATGTTTGACAAGGCTGAAATCGCCCGAATCCATCGTCTCAGCTACCTTTGTTGTTGCAGCATTCAACCCCTTCACATAACCGGCATGGTGGCGCCGGAACAGGTAAGACTGCCGGCAGTTGCTCCGCGGTTTATCCCGGCAAATCCGGCATCCAGCCCGGCTCCGAGAAATGCAGATGATTTAAGGATTTCTCTTTTGTTCCTGACAGGAATGTTTTATTGAATATCAAACAAACCTGCCCTGAATAAGTTCTGAAGGGACGCAAAAATCACAATCGCCACCATACCAATGTGCCCAATTGATAATTGACCGCGGTAATGATGGGGAAATGGACGCAAATATGCGTCCCTACTTGAAAGCCTTCTCCAGCAGCCCGTCGCCGGTCATCGCAAGCTGGCTGAAATATCCGGGTACCGGTCTGCCTATCAATTGATCAACGTACAATTTGGCGAGGTACTGGCCGAGCATAAACCCTTGTCCCCGCAATCCGAGGAAAAGCCCTAAATCAGTATCCAGGATCATCCGCGGCTCAACATAATAGCCTGCCCAGACTGCCTGAAAACCGACTGACGATAATTCAGGGATCCAGTTCACAAAAACCTCGGAGGCGATTTCAAGGAAATCCTGGGAATTGATCTTCAGGTTCTTTTCGGATTCCTGGGCATCCATAGCCGGTGAGGCGCAACCGATCACCTGGCCGGTTTCTCCCAGCTGCTGACCATATACAGCAGAAAAGCCTTTATACCGGCGGCGGTCGATAACCATTGGCAGCGGGGCTTTATTTACCCCGAGCATCGGCAATCTCCTGGTTATAAATGCCTGGTGTTTAACAGCATACATACCTGTTTCGATGCCCATCTTCCGGGCGGTTTTATGACCATCCGGACCCATGGCATTTACAAAAACCGGTGTATGAATCTCTATATATTCTTTGTCATGATTCTGAACCAATATCACATATTCGTTGCCGGTCTTGAAAACATCAATCAATTTGCAGTCTTCGAGAATGGTGCCGCCATTATTGATACCCAGCCTCCTGATCAGGTCGATCACCCTGCCCGGGGTAGCCTGCCAGCAATCATGGGTGATCAGCGCAGCCTGATAATCATTGGCCAGGTTCTGGTTGATAAATGGAGATATCCGTGAACGGTAATCCTTTGGACCGATCATTTCGGCATCCGACCAGCCCATTGACACTTCCAGCGCTTTGAACATTTGTTCATCGTGAGCAAAGGTCACATAGTCGATCGGGCGAAAATCGATATTCTTTATCTGTTGTAATTCTTTGAATATCACAAGGTTATTCCTTGCAATATCAGAAAGTTCGGGGACACTGAAATTGGGTCGTCCACCGGCAATATTCCTCCAGGAGGCTCCGCGGCCAAAATTGAGTAAAACCGGCTTCTGACCGGCTTCGGCGAGATAACGGAAAAGGGCCGATCCTCCAATACCCCCTCCGGCAACCAGTGAAGGCACTTTAATAACACGCGGCTGGCGGCCATGGTCAACAATCCTGATCTGTTCGGGTACACCTTTCGGGTATAGCTCACCCATTTCAATCTGGTTGGATAGCGGCCCTCTTGGGGTTGCATCTCCAACTATTTGAATACCACTGCTGTATAGAGCAGTTTTTAACCGTTTGATGCAGCGTTTTCCCCGGCAGGCTCCCATCCCCAAACGGGTGGTATGCTTGATTTCATCAACCGAGATGAACTTGCGGTCGCCGATAGTTTTTAATATCTCATCATAAGTAACATCATCACAATGACATACGTATACAGGATTTTCAATTTTCAACTGAACCGGCCGGATCAATACAGGCTCAGGAAATTTTTCCTTCACGATAAATCCTCTTACATTAACCAGGTCCGCACCATGGATATCCAGTGAGCGAACCCTTGCTATATCGGTTTTGTTTGGTTTTTTTAGAATCTTTTCGATTGTTCCGCTCCCCAGTTTTTTCCCGTTGTTATCAACCAGGAATACTTCTGATCCGGCTTCCGCAGTATATTCAATAGGAAGGAAAAGCCAGTCTTTCTTAAGGTTATATCCGAATATGGCAAGACCCGGGCATTGGTATACACAATCCATGCATCCGGTACATTTATCGAAATCGATTTCCGGAACGGTGCTGGTTGATGTTTTGGTAATGGCACCGTTGGGGCAGGCAAATTCACACGGGTTACAGGCAAAACCATGTAAACAATCGATCTGGACAAATCCTTTCTGGTTCATTCTTTCGGAATCCGGCAAATCGGGCTTTTCGATGACCATAACAGGATGTTGCTGGCTATCAATGTATTCCTTGGATATGCTTAAAAACTCATCATAATTAAACCGTTCACACATCTCATCGAGCAGCTCATAGGCGACCTGCTTGCCCCTGAGAACAGCGCTGGTTCCTTCACCGATACGGATGGCATCACCGGCACCAAATACATTCCGGCCAAAGACTTCCTTGCCTTTGATCAGCAGCTGATCATCAGGTACCAATCCCGTACAGATGTTAATGGCATCGATTCCTTCGATGATCTTTTCCGTTCCGGGGATAGGGTTGAAATTCTCAGATTCTGCGATCACGGCTCCGATAATGCCGGTCCGATCCTCATTCGGTATAGCCTTGATCAGTAAATGATTGAGAATGACCGGTATACCTAATCTCCTGACCCGGTTGGCCTGTACCGGGAAGCCGCCCTCGCGGGGCATCGCTTCTACGATAGCCCTGACGGTTGCTCCGGCCTGCATGAGCTGGTAGGAGGTGAGGTAGCCAATATTTCCGGCACCTACGGTCAGAATGTTTTTACCCAGAAGAGTGAATTCAGTGTTCATCATCTTCTGGACAACGGCGGCGGTATAAACCCCGGGAACGTCATCGTTTTCAAAGGCAGGCATAAATGGAACCGCTCCGGTGGCAATCACCAGGTATTCGGTATCAACATAATATATTTCCTGAGTACTTATATTCTTGATGGCCAGTCGTTTTCCTTCGAGGATATCCCAAACTGTGGAATTCAGGAAGATGCCGTTAAGATTTTCGCCTGCCAGAGTTTTTGCAATATCAAAACCGCGCATGCCGCCAAACTTTTTTTCTTTTTCAAAAAAGAAGAACTGGTGTGTTTGCATCAGAAACTGGCCGCCAATCCGGTCGTTATTGTCGATGACAAGGTTATCGATTCCGTGCTGGTTAAGGATCTCACGTGTTGCCAATCCGGCCGGACCGGCTCCGATAATGGTAACGGTCGTCCGGTAAACCATGGTTGCGGTAGTTTTATCCACTGGTGTCGGATTTGGACGATAATCATGGGGAACCTCCATAACTTCCCTGACTCCATCTACTCTGGTGATGCAGATTCGTTTCACCTTACCATCCACCAGCATTTCACAGGCACCGCACTTGCCAATACCGCATTCAAGGCTGCGGTTTCTGCCCCTTAAACTATGACTGTGAACAGGATAGCCGGCCTGATGCAAAGCTGCTGCTATGGTTAAACCTTTGTCTCCCGTAACAGGTTGCCCTTCAAACAGGAATTCACTGGTTTGGCGTTTTTCAATGTCCAGAATCGGATGTTCTGTTATTTTTAACATGATGAGTTCCCGGAATAATTATTGACCTCAAAAATAGACCGGGCATACCATAACATCAATGATGTTTATCAGGGACAAGTATGAAAAGAGTACAATTTGCATGGTTAAAAATTGTATTTTTGTGATTCGGAAAAATTATAAACCAGATTGATAGATGATTAAAGAGAATTCAAACCGGATAATCAGCGGAGTCCTGGTCATTGCAGTGATTGTGCTGTTTGTATTGCATTTTTCGGGTAAAAAAGAGGAACCAGTTGAAAATACGTTGCCTCAGCCAGGTACCCTCGTAGGAAGCATCAATGAAATTAAGGTCGCCTACGTGTTCGTAGATTCAGTTCTGGCCAATTATGAGTATTACAAAATATTGACAGACAGACTACTTGCAAAGAAATCCAGTTTGGAGAAGGAACTGACCGGCAAAGGGGATTCCTTTAAGAAGGAAGTGGCGGATTTTCAGTATAAAGTAGATAAAAAACTGATTACCTCCTGGGATGCTGAAGCACGGCAGAAGCAGCTTACCGAGCAGCAGCAGGTTCTGGTAAATCTGCAGGGAGACATGCAGAACAAGCTGGCCGAGGATGAACAGACGGTTACAGTTCAGCTCCATGATTCGGTTATAAGTGCGGTTAATGAAGTGAATCGCACAAAGGGATACAATCTTGTTTTAAGCAATACATTCGGTGGTGGATTGCTGTATGCAGATGGTTATATGAACATTACCAAACAGGTGCTCGATCGCCTGAATGAATCCTATCGGAAATCAATCGCGAAGTAAGATTGGCTTTGCTGATCTTTACCTTGAAAGATATGGATCCGGACCGGTGGAGGGACTGCCCGAACCGGATCCGGACCTTTTTTTAATTGTCACTATTCCGGCTTTTAAGGAGCCCGGCCTTACAGATAGCCTGAACGCCCTGCTAGCCTGTGATCCTCCCGGGGTGATGTGGGAGATACTAATCAATATAAACTATCCTGAGAATTCCGGGGCCGATGTGGTGGAAATCAGCCGGCAGTCGATGGAAGCTGTGAAACAACTAAGTTCCCATTTATCACGGAGTGACGTCCGGATTCATTGCCTGTGGAATCCCGATATGCCTGTCCGCCATGCCGGAGTGGGTTTGGCCAGGAAAATAGTTATGGATCAGGCAGTCCGAAGGTTCAACTCTATCGGCCGGCCTGAAGGCGTAATTTTGTCATTTGATGCTGATTCTTCCTGTGAGAAAGGCTACCTGAACAGCATTAAAGAGTTTTATGTGAGTAACCCCGGTGTCCGAACAGCTAATATATATTTTGAACATCCTCTGAGCGGTTCTTTTGATCCGCGAATCTACCATTCGATTGCTCAATATGAGCTGTATCTGAGGTATATGCGATTGGCAATCGAAAAAACCGGCCATCCGCATGCGATCTATACCGTGGGCTCAAGTTTCTCGCTCAGGAGTAAAACCTACATCAGGGCAAACGGCATGGGGCGACACAAAGCAGGAGAGGATTTTTACTTCCTTCATAAATGCATCCAGCTGAAAGGTTTTTGGGAAATCAATGAAACGGCAGTTTATCCATCGGTCAGGGAATCCGATCGTGTAAGTTTTGGCACCGGGGCCTCGATCCACAGAATGCAAAACGACCCCACGCTTGAAGTTTACGACTTTGATAGTTTTTTGCCGCTTCAGAGGTTTTTTAGTAAAGTGGGTGATTACTGGCAACCGACTTCCCCCTGCCCCCTCCTCAGCAAGGAGGGGGTGGCTCCGAGGGAGGTTCCTGGTTTTGAGAACTTTAACCTACAATTGGAAGATGAATGGGAGGGCATATCAACTGGTTTGGCCGGATTCCTGAAAATGCAAAAAGCGGTCGGGCGTATTCAGGAAATGCGCCGCGATTCGGCCAGCGAGCAAACCTTCAGGGATAAATTTTTTGCCTGGTTTAATGGTTTCATGGTTTTGCGGTATCTGAACGATGTGCATAAGGATCAGTACGTTAAAATGCCGGTTTTGCATGAGGCTTCACGTCTGGCTCTAATCCTGGGCATAAATTCAGGTGAATCAGCGGAAGAATTGCTGGTTCATTTCAGGGATTTTGAAAGAGGGCGGGGAAACAGGAGAATTATTTAGTCTGGCCCTTTTTTAAAATTACAAATACCTCTTCATCAGGAGCTTTCATCATGTATTTTTCCCGGGCAAACCGCTCAAGGTTTTGGGGATTTGTTTTCAGAAGCTTTATCGATTTACGATCGCTGCGGATTTTTTCCTGATAAAAAACCGTGTCACTTTTCAGCTGATCAAGGTGCTGCCTTGATTTGAAGCGGTCGACCAGGTTATGCTGATCAAAGAAGAAGATCCAAACAGAAAACACAACAAGACTGAGAAAGTACTTGTTGACCAATACGGATAAAACCTTATGCCAGAATTTTTTATTCATGTTCTGGTACAAATATACCGGAAAAATTGTTTCGCTGGCATGAGTATCAGGCTGGAGAGGTTTGTTTTTTTAGGTGTCGGGTGGTCGGGTATCGGGTATCAGAAAAAAAAGTTCCCTGAGGTTGTTTACGTTTCTCTTTTATTGGATTGTATGGGTGAAGGCGACCAAAAATTCAACGATTTATAATAGCAATTCAAACACGGAGGTTAAAATAGAAACAAAAGGTCGCAAATCTGCGGGCCATCGTTTAGGCCTGATCAGCTTCGGGAAAAGTTCTTTCGATACCGGCTAATAAAGGTGAACGGCAAATAACTAAATAACATCAGATCCGTAACTGGTCATCATAGATAATCTTACAAAAACGTAATTGTGTGAAATCCAAATTGTAACTTTATATCTTTCGGATTAAAAAAAGGCACTATGAAACGCAGGATATGTATTTGTTGCTTTGTATTCCTGGTTTTGTCACTTCCATCCATGGGTCAGACAGGTAACCAGAAAGAAGCGCTAACACTTGAAGTCACAAGTGTTTCGAAACGCCTGTTGAGTGTTTTAGATTCTATACCAGGTGATTTGAAATGGCCTCCGGTTTTTGAAATCATCGAGAGTGATCAGGTCAATGCTTACGCAGGAGTCAAAGAGAACCAGCCCAAAGTTGTCATTCATACATCATTAAATACCATCACAGAAGGGATGCCTGACAGGCTGGCCTATATAATTGCACATGAGTTAATTCATATTGTCAAGGGTCATTGCAACAGTTCTGGTTTTGCCGGAACCGGGTCACTGAACTATTTGTTCACCAGGGCTGATGAAGAGGTGGCTGATATCGAGGGTCTTAAGTTATTGCTTAAAGCAGGATATTCTTATAAGGAAGCAGTAAATACTTTTAAGGTAATCAGGAATAAGCTTGGTGATTATTCTCCTTTGGAAGCTCAATCGGTGGATCATCCCTCGTGGACGCAACGATTGGAATACACAGATAAATCTCAGGCAAAACTTTGGCGAAGCATGAGTGCGTTCAACACCGGGGTTACCTTACTGATGGTTCAGAATTACGATGCTGCCATTGTCTGCTTCGACAAGGTTATCAAAGAGTTCCCGGTATGTTTTGAAGCATATTCCAACATGGGTTATGCCAATCTGATGCAATACTGTGATCTTTTTGACGAGGAAGATATCACCTACTTTAATATAGGGCAGATTGTTGTCGGAGGATTCTACCGGAGGCCGGTTTCCCTTGAAAGAGCGATCAGAGGAGTCAATCCGGAATTGTGGTGGAAAGCAATTGCAAATTTCAGACGTGCATTGGATATTAATCCAGATTTGTCTTTAGTAAAATCATATCTTGGAATTGCCTATTTTCTTGATCCGGAGAAGCTTTCAATACAGGAATCGGAAAGGTACTTCACTGAAGCATTAAGGTCGGTTGAAAAGGATGGGACATTAGATTCTTCTTTAAAAGCTTGTGTTTACTTAAATGCCGGTGCAATCGATATTGCAAAAAATAATTTTACTGCCGCTGAAAACAAAATTGACACTGCCCGGTTATTCCAGGATCTTTTTAAAAGGGACAGGTCATCAGCAGCTTTCAGAAGCAGTGTTACCGGAAATATAAATTATTCACTGATAATTGATTATGCTCTGGATTTTAACATGGTACTATCGGAATACAAGAAAACGAATGGTACATTGAAAAGTGAGAATATAAGAGTTCTGATGAAATATTTAAGAAATACCGATCCTGCTTCAATATGGTGGAAAGTAGCCTATCAGGTATATGAGGCTGGTTCAACAAAATTGGGTCAACAGCTATTAACACAGACACAGATCCTTTCTGAAATATCCCCGATCAGCAGTCCGGTAAGATCAATCAGTGTGGATGGCTTTATGATTTATCTTTCACAGAACACGGATGAAATCCTAAAGAAATTTGTCAATTACGAGCAAGTGCCTGTTGTGGAAGAGCGTAAAATTTTTGAGTACATTTTCGCAAAAGAGCATATCGAAATACTGGGAGGGAAAGAGGTTCTCGGAATTTTAATAAAAGCACCAAATCCTTTAATCAAATTGGGCTCAACCGCTGCCGGACTGAAGGACATACAAGTTGGCATGCCCTATGAAACCATCAGAACCCGTTTTGACGGCATGAACCTGAGCTATCTGACCCTGCCCGGTCGTCAGGTTAAGTATTTCTTTTACAACGACATCGGAATGGCCTTTGCCGTAACAGATTCAATTATTACTGAGATATTGATTATTCAAAAACCGTCTGAAAATAGATAATTTATTTTGAAGCACTTATGAAAAATTTAAGTTACTCAAACATTATCGAACTGATTCGAAAGAAAGAAATCGATATCGCGCTAAAAAATTTGGATATCCGCCTTTCGAAAGATTGCTTTCCGCTAATCAGGGCAAAAAACCGAAGCCTGACCAGGCATGAAGTGCTGGGTGTTTTTTATTATGCTTTTCTGGATCTGTGTGACCGGATTGCAGAGGAAAAGTTTCAATTTGTGGATGACTCTTCCTTTGTCAGTTATTTTAAAACATCCTGTGTTAACCAGACCTATAAATTATCGCGCGAACAGTCCATCAAGGAATTGATCCTGCCGGTGGATATCCTGGAAAATCTGGAAGTCAACAGAACTCTCGTTGATGTTGGAAAAGATTTTTTTAACAATAAAATGGAGCTTTACGGCATAGAGCTTCAGATGGAAGATATTGAAGATGAGATTTCAGGGTGCTTGAATGAAGTGGTAAAGGTTTTCCACACTTTGGGTGATAAATGCAAGTTCCTGATTGTGCTTAAATTTTTTCTCAAGCTCTCGCACCAGGAAATTTCTGATTCTTTAAATCTTTTCTACGAGATAAAGAGCCCGGATGTATCAAAAACCGAGCTTTACCGGTGTATCGGAAACATGAAGCGAATAATTGCAGCGTAGCAGGTATTCGAACTAAAAAATAATAGTAAACTAAAAAATTGCGCCATGACAGATAAAGATATTGACCTGATTATTAAGTTCCTGGAAAACGAATTGAGTGCGCAGGAAGTTGAAGAATTCAAGGCTAAATATGGGCACGATGTTGAATTCACCCGCGAAGTTAATGAACGGTCGAAGATTTATATATCCTTGGAAGCTGCATCGAAAGTCAGTTTGAAGAATATGGCCGAAGAGCCTTTACTGCGCCGGTTTATTGGTAACAAGACCCCCCCCTTAAATGCTGACTATCGCATAAGCAACAAATGGCTCTACCGGATTGCAGCCGTATTAATACCATTAATTGCGTTAACCATAGGAATGGAACTCTGGGTGAGACCACGGTTATCCACTGATGATCTTTATCTGACTTATTCTCAAAAGTTGCAGGCAAAGGGCGAATTCAGATCCTTCACCGGTGATCAAAAAACAAATTTCGGGCAATTGCAAAAGGATATCGATAACGCGATACTCGAGTCCATTGATGCTCTTCAGGGCACCGCAGATATCCATGCCTTTGGTTTGTATTGCATGGAAGGAAAGCGTTTTACCGAGGCTGTTTATGCATTCATTTGGCATTTCTTTAGCCAGAAGGATCAACGGTATTATAAACTGCACGATCCCCCAAAAAGGGCGGCATTCGTGATGGTGGAGTGAATCAAGGTAGTTCTAATTAACCTTATCATGAAAAAATATGTTAGTTGCCTCGGGCTATTCCTGCTGATGTCATTTCAGCTCAATGCCCAATCGTTAATCGAGAGGATTAGAGCAGGGGATTGGGATCAGGTACGAAAAATTGCTAACCGCGATAATGTCAATCAAGTTGATAAAAACCAGGCTTCGCCGCTGATGTGGGCGGTTTACAAAGCGGACCTGAATTTGGTGCGATTCCTGGTTGATCTGGGAGCCGACTTACACATCAAGGGTACAATAAGTATTGACAATCAGGGAAGTTACTATGGAAGTCTTGTAGGGATCGCGGCTGGACCGCTCTGCAATGGGCGGCCAATACCGGCCGTGATACGATTGTTACTTATTTAATCAACAAAGGTGCCGATATTGATTTTCAACAAACGCCCGATGCCGGGACTCCCTTGCTCTATACCTTGCAAAACCAGTATTACAGTACTGCATTGTTGCTACTTCACAGTGGAGCCAACCCCAATCTAAAGAACTCCAATGGCTGGTCGCCCTTGCATTTTACAGCCAGCGACGGGCAGATGGAATTAACCGAATTGCTGATTGAAAAGGGAGCAAGAATAGATGAGAAAGATGCGGATAGCTGGACACCATTGATGCTGGCAGCATATATGGGTAACAACAACATTTATGATTATTTGCTGTTGCATGGAGCAGATAAGGAGCTTAAAAACAAGGATGGAAACGCAGCTAGTATACTGACCGACAGATACTTTGATTCAATTGAATACAATCGTAAACTGATGTACCAGTACAAAAATTCAGGTGATTATGAAAAGGCAATCCTTTATGCCCAGAAAGTGCTTTTACATTTAGAAAAAGAATATGGAACGCAGCATGAAGAATATGCAACCGCATTAAATAACCTGGCTTTTTTGTATTCAAACTTGGGCGATTACTCTACCGCAGAGCCGCTTTATAAAAAAGCTTTGGATATCCGTAAAAAAGTTCTGGGCGTAGAACATCCCGATTATGCCCGATCGCTGAACAGCTTGGCAGAATTATACTATTACATGGGCAATTACGCGGCTGCTGAGCCCCTGTTTAAGCAGGCTTTGGAAATCAGAAAAAAATCACTCGGCGCAGAGCATCCTGATTATGCCACTTCGCTGAACAACCTGGCCGCATTATATTATGAGATGGGCAATTACCCGGCTGCTGAGCCCCTGTACCAGCAGGCTTTGGAAATCAAAAAAAAAGCACTCGGCGTAGAGCATCCCGATTATGCTACTTCGCTGAACAACCTGGCAGCATTATATAAAAGAATGGGCAATTACCCGGCAGCTGAGCCCATGTACCAGCAGGCTTTGGAAATCACTAAAAAAGCACAGGGCGTAGTACATCCCGATTATGCCACTTCGCTGAACAACCTGGCAGCATTATATGAAAGAATGGGCAATTACCCGGCAGCTGAGCCCATGTACCAGCAGGCTTTGGAAATCCGCAAAAAAGTACTGGGTGAGGAGCATCCCGGCTATGCCCGATCGCTGAACAGCCTGGCAGCGTTATTTATATCAAACGGACAACCTAAAAAGGCCGAACCTTATATGCTTGCCGCCAACGAAATCTTGCTGAATCAGCTAAACATTGGTTATCAATTTCTTTCCGAGGCAGAAGCTCAGCTCTATTATACCACCATTGCCTATCAATTCGAAATCAACAATTCGTTTATTGTGGGTCGGGGGAAAGACAATCCCTCACTAGCCACCCTCAGCCTCAACAATGAACTGGCCCTCAAAGGAGCCTCGCTTCAGGCTTCCATTCGCATGCGGCAATCCATTCAGGATAGCGGGGATTCGGTTTTGATTGGCACTTTTAACCAATGGATCGGGATAAAAATACGGATAAACGACCAGAATAACCTGCCCATTATAAAACGTACTGCCAATGTGGATTCCCTCGAAACGGTGGCCAATACACTGGAAAAAGATCTCATCCGCAGTTCCCAGGTTTTTAAAGGGTTGCAGGCTTCGCTGGGTATCCAATGGAAGGACGTTCAAAACCGTTTATTGGAAAAGGAGGCTGCCATCGAATTCATTAACTTCCAATATCACAATGGCAAAAAATGGACGGACAGCACTCAATATGTTGCACTGATCGTCAGGCCCGGTGATGAGTACCCTCAATTCATTAACCTGTTCGAGGAGAAACAGTTATATGAGATATTATACTATGCCGATGCCCCCAAAGGCCGGCAAATCCGACGAGCAATCACCCCGGAGATCATGCTGCAGGTGTACGAGCTCGCCTGGCAACCCATCGAAAAATATCTTTCCGGCGTTAACACTGTTTACCTGTCCCCATCCGGATTGTTGACCACGATACCATTTCAGGCCCTGATGAAAGACAATACCACCTGCCTGATCGATTCGTTGGATATTCAATACCTGCTGAGCACGCGCGAGCTGGCCATTGAAAAACCCATGAAAGAATCGGCCGAACCGCTCACCGCCGCCCTGT
>JAPLDV010000801.1 GCA_026391235.1 Bacteroidia bacterium
TGAATATGTGAAAGATCGGATATGATTTCTTCCGTCAGTCCGTCGCTAAAATATTCCTGATCCGGATCCGGGCTGATGTTCTCGAATGGGAGAACAATAATCGATTTCTCCCGGATGACCGGTTTCTCTTCGATCAGAAAAAACTCTTTTTGTCGCGGCTCAGGTTTTGCCTGTTGATCATTCATTCCCGAGATAATCTCCTTGACCGCAAGGGCAACCTTGTTGATCTGGTTCCGATACCGGGTCCCGTTCAGATTCCTATTTTCCTCATCCGATGGGGTAAGCGGCCGGTTGACCCCCGGTTCCTTATAGATAAAGTCCACACTCCGGAGCACGCCTCCCAACATTGATTCACACAGTTTTATGTCAGCACTATCCAGATCATGAATCCGTACGGGAAGAACCCGGCTGGCGACGTTACCGCCTGGCAGCTTAACCTTCAATCCAAACCGGTCCTGGGAGGCTTCTTCAACAAATGCCTTATACTCATGTTCCCAGGCAAATGACTTGGGATCGCAGTAGGTACGTGAGATGATCGGGATGAAAATAAGGCACTTGAGTTTATCTTTCAGGGAGGCTCCTACATCATGTGTCTCCAGCAGTCCATCGTGCGGGTTAATATCAAGATAAACGCTGACATCCTCCTTAAAGGTTGACCCGAGTTCCCGTGTCAGATTGTCAACAAACTCCGTCACCCAGCCGTCATATTTATTGTCTTTCTGGCGGTAGGAGATGAAGATGTCGTATTCGAATCCGGGGATTATGCTTGCCATTTTAACTATTCTTTGCGATCAATCTTTAAAAAAGTATTCCCTGAGCCAGAATTTATAGAGCGGATCAAGAAAAGTGATTTGATTTCCCTGGATGTCAATGATCTCCTTTTTCATAAGCATTTTCTTTATTTTCACCACATTAGCCGAAGTCCCCATCCGATATTCCAAAATAGTGCTTTGAGAGCTCAGCTGATCCACATTGTCTGTCAGAGCTTTAAGAAGGTTAAGCTGCGTTCCGTTAAATCCGTCGGTCAAATTCTGAAAAAGCATACTTAACTGCAAAACCAGGTCATGGAATGATGCTTCAACTATTTCCCTGGAGCATACAGTTTTGGTGCGTAACCAGGTTTGTTGAGCCAGCTGCTGGACATAATAAGGGTGACAATCCGCAAGCCCGGCAACTAATCCGGCTTCATCCGCTCCTATCTTTTTGCCGGATTCGGCAAATCGTTTCCGGATGAAAAGGATCCAGTCATTCAAGGAAATCTTATTGAGGAAAATGATATCTCCGAATTTATAAAAAGGCATCGAGGGTGAAGTAAACACATCCATCAGCATATGGCGCTTACTGCCATACAAACAATAGGATACATTCCGGTGCTTTTGCCAGTGTGATCTCATTTTCTTCTGGATGTCCAACGGACTTTCAAATTCGGAAATATTCTGGAATTCATCAATGCAGATAACAAACCTAAGCTTGTTTTCCGTAAGATACCGGTTTTCGTGGCTGATGCATTCAAGACTTTTGTAGCAAGTTGCTGATAGAACTGTTCTTCTGTTCTTACATTGTTCAGATCAATAAAGCAGAACCTGATGTTTTTATTTTTCCTGGAAGACTTTTCCGCCGCTCTGGCTACAAGTGAGGATTTTCCCCATCTTCTTGGCGATATCAGAATTGTGTTGACAGACGAAGAAAAGTTTGAAACCAGTCTTTCTGTTTCAGTCTTCCGATCAGTAAAATTTTCATCTGCAGCGATTTTGCCGAAAACAAATGGGATCTCCATGATTACTTTTTATACAAATATAAGAATTCCAACATATATTACCTAAAAGTAAGTTACTTTATGGTAAGTTACTAATTGGTAAGCTCGCTACCTCACTCACCCAGCCGTCATACTTATTGTCTTTCTGGCGATAGCTGATGAAGATGTCGTATTCGAAACCAGAAATTAGGCTTGCCATGCTAACTGTTCTTTGTAATCAATCAATCATTAAAAAAGTATTCCCTGAGCCAGTATTTATAAGCTTGACATAAAGCAGATGTTTTAGACTTCAAAGTTTTCCCATTCGTACTTTACCCGTTCCATCAGCTTTTTGAAACGTTCCTCTTCCCGAATTTTGGAGAGGAAAGGATCCGATTGAGAAAAGAGCGGATAATTACACCAACCTTTATTTATTATGTTTTCTAACCATTCAAGTGCTGCCTCAGGCTCCTCGAGCACCGCATAGCCTTGAGCTAAATTCCATGGCAAATGATAGTCTAACCAGGCAAGATTTCTCCAATCTTCTTTGATCAGTTGCAGCGCTTTGTTTTTTTCACCTTTCAGAGCATATTTTAAAAATAAAAATGTTAATGCTAAGAAATTTCGAGGCTCAAGATCTATCCACCGATCGATAAGTGCAAACGCTTCTTCCCATCGCTTGTTCCAGATAAGAATATTTATAAAGTAGCCCTTTGCAATTTCACTATTAGACTCTATTTTGTACCATTTTTGGATGGACTCATATGCCAGCTCGAATCGTTCTTGCATCCAATCTACCCAGCCTAGTAACATATTGTTCATGGGGGAAAGAGGATCTATCTCAAACGCTCTTCTTGCCCAATGGGCAGCAGCATCTGGTTTTCCAAAAACCATACTGAGGAGGTAAACAAAATTGAATATACAATCAAGTTCATTTGGATTAAGAGAAAGTGAATGTCTATGATATTTATAGGCTGTTCTTAGGTTTCCTCTCGCATGTTCTATAAGACCGAGAAGATAATATGCCCGAGAAGAATCAGAATCTAAAGCCATGCCTTTGTTTGCATAATCTTCAGCCTTTTCCAAAGTTTCTTCATTCATTCTAAAGCCGGCATGATAGTAATGAGCGTAGACTTCTCCAATGCCTATGAGAAGAAGAGCATTTTCCCCCGTGATTTTCAAAGCATTCTGAAAATATTGAAGAGCTCGCTCAAGTGCTTCTTCCGTCCAAAGCCATAATTCTCGGCGAGCTTTCAGGTAATAATCGTAGGCCTGCACATTTTCAAGCAGTCTTTTGGCAATTTTCTGATTCTGGTCCGGGTGAAGCTTTAACTTTATTGAATTTACGATAGAACGTGACAGTTTTTCTTGTATATCAAAAATATCATCCAGAGTTCCACTGTACTTCTCCGCCCAGAGATGTGTATCATTTACACCGTCAATGAGCTGGGCTGTAATACGAAGATTGTTCCCTGCCTTACGAACACTTCCTTCCAGAACATAGTTGACATTCAGCTTTTTTGCAATTTCGGGTGAAGTCAAAATACTCCCCCTGAAATGTTCGGTAGTTGTTCTTGAAACTACCCTTATC
>JAPLDV010000697.1 GCA_026391235.1 Bacteroidia bacterium
TAACGCCGGAAAAGATGATCTTTTCCGGCAAAATAGAAGAAGTTACCATTCCGGGTGCGGAAGGTGAATTTGGCGTATTGCGCGGTCATGAAGCATTTTTGAGCTCCGTAGATATTGGCGAACTGAATTTCATTAAAGAAGGTAAAAAAACTTATTATTCGGTCAATACCGGTTATGCGGAAGTTACTGCCAGTAAAGTTACAATTCTGATTGAAACAGCTGAAAGGTCTGACCAAATTGATAAAGACAGGGCTTTGAAGGCGAAAGATAAAGCTGAAACTCGTCTGTCTCAGATGACCAAAGAGGATGTTGAATACGAAATAATGCGCACAGCATTAGCGCGGGCGATCGCGCGTATAAGTGTTGCTGAAAAACAATAAGTATATATTTTTATTTATGAAACTATAATTCTGAAAGCTTTTAAAACAGGGCCCACTTAAGCAAAACTTCAATGAATCCATTCACCGGAAAGTCTTTTGTTCCAGGTTTTCATTCTAAAAACTAGAATGACAAAATTGTTAGCCCTATTTATTAATATAGGCTAAATATAAAAGAAGCGGTATTTACATTTTTATGTAAATAGTTTATTTATTTCACATTGAAAAATGGATAGTGAGGTCATAATAGCGTTTTTTATAAAGTGATTAATTTGAGAGTCATTTAACTTTCATAAACAATTTAAGGGAATGAAGAAGAGGAGGTTATTATGAAAAAAGGATTTTTTAATTGTGTGGCGATAGCCACTTTAATGGTGTTTCTGTCTGCCGGTTCTGTTTTTGCCGCTGAGAACAGTAACACTGGTTTTTATGTCGGTCTTTCCGGCGGGTATGTTATTCCCCAAACGATGGAATATTCTGATCCTTATTATACCGCCGACAAGTTCGATATAACTTTGGATAATGGCTATTTTTTAAGCATAAAAACAGGCTGGAACACTCCCTTTACCCGAAGAATTATGGCTATGGAAATAGAGTATAATTATATTAACAATAATTTTGATAACAGCAAAATTGTTCCTTCACCTGTCGATGGTTATCCCGCTACATTAAATGCAAATATGAGCATACATGCCGTTCTCTTTAATATTAAGGCGCGTTATCCCGAAGGGCCAATTCATCCTTATGCCGGATTTGGCTGGGGGTATGCGTATGCCAGTGTTGGTGATATAACAGACAGGGCATACGACGGGTCGGGAACATACATTTTGTCGGGTGAATCAGGTGGAGGATTCTGCTGGCAGTTTCTGGCCGGTTTGGATTTTGATATAGCTCCCCATATGAGTTTAGGAATAGGGTATAAATACTTCGTTGCCTATCCAAGAATTGGTGATAAGTATGATGACGGAATTTATGCCGATCTTGATTATAGGGCAAGTATTATTACTTTAGGCTTAAATTTTACTTTTTAATGACACTCGCTAAGAACGAGCATAGCGAAGTTCGAAGCGTAAGTGGAATTATCCCCTGAGCGAAGTACCCTGAAGGGCATCTACGACGAATGGGGATTTGACACTCGCTGAATATTTGTCCTGTAAAATTTATAACGATTGCGGCGGTTAGAGTTTTTTCTTTAACCGCCGTTTTTTATTATGAGGGAATTAATATATTTTCTTGACATACAAGAACGAAATCCTTATGCTCTCGCACACAAGCATCATATTTTATCAAATGTTTATTCCTTGGGGGCAAAATCCTAGAGGAATAAACGTTTATTTACCTGGAAACTCTAATGTTTCCAGCACTTCCTGGGATGTTTACCTGCGGCAGAGACCGCAGGGGCAAAACACTTATCAAATTTTTGAGCGCAAAAAATGTGGTAAATTTCCTGTTCAAGGAAAAAGCAAAAGAAAAATGTAGTCAAGAAAGGAGTTAATTATGAGAAAATCCGGCAGCAGATTTTTACAAATTATTTTATTTTTGGCAATTATGACACTAATCGGGTGCGCAACTAATCAACAGGGATTTCAAAAGGCCTTTGATAGTCAGAATTCACTTACCCAAAATCAGTGCACCTTCAAGCAGTCAACTGATACTATGTTTATGATCGCCAAACAAGTATTTATTCAGCAAGGCTTCACTATTGAAAACGCAGACTTAAAGACCGGTTTAATAAAAGCTGTACGGAATATGCAGGATAATGAAAACAAAGAAATTTCTTATAATATTCATGCATCAGTAGATATTTCAGAGGAAGCAGGCTCCCAATCAATTGTCTCTCTGGCGGCAAGCCAACAGACAGTTCTTCATCGCGCTAGTAATTCCTGGTTAAGCCGTACCGAATATCAAACCTTAGTTGTCAAGGAAGGGAATATTACTGAGCCGGGTTTTTATACCGATTTCTTTAATTCTTTAAAAGTCGCAGTGACAAAGCATGATATGGCCATCAAGACTGCTGCAAAGGCAGAGAATGAAAGAATTGCAGCCGAAAAAGCAGCGAAGATAAAGGCAGAGGCGGAGGCAAAGGTTGCGGCGGAAAAAGCAGCGACGGATAGGATAGCCGCGAAGAAAGCTAATGCTGAGCAACCGGTAGCCGAGAAGCCGATAAACAATCCGTGAATAATGCGACAACAGGGATGGCATACGCAAACAGACTTAAACTCAAAAAATTTTAAGCCCAAATTCCTCAATAGAAATTTATGTTGAGGATTCTGAGCGTTAATTAATTAACGCACGTAGAAAGCCGTACGATTATTTTATAACGTATATTAGGGGGTGGAAATGCGAAAGCTTATCATGGCAATGGCGGCAATAGGTATGTTTATGGTCAGTGCGGCATTTGCCGCAGAGTTTCAACCTCTGGGGGCGCTTGGAATGGGCGGCGCAGGCGTGGCAAGGAATCAAGGCGCTTACGCTTCTTACTGGAATCCCGCGGGGCTGGCCTTTGAAGAAAAAACAGTTTCAACCAAAATCAATGCCAGTGTTGGTTTGCGGGTGAGTGAAGGTCTTGCCGATGATGTCGATCTCCTGAGCAAAGTCAAATTTGACAGCATTAAAAATCTCAGCGGTTCGTCGAGTGCCTCTGATGTGACCGATCTCTTCAAGTCCCTCACCATCGTAAACGACATCAAAAACAAGAATGGGAATCTTTCCATCAGTGGAGACACAGTCCTGGGTGTTCAAATCAAGCACATAGGGTTCGGCGTTTTTGGGACGATTGAGGGTTTCGCGGAACCGAACTATATAGACACAACAAATGTTCTGCCGAGTTATAATGGTGGTACGGGAGCTATCACAGCTCAACAATTAGCGAACATCGTAGCGATAAGTCCGCCTCCGCCATCTAATGTCTACTTCAGCCTGGCACAGCGCATAGATATTCATACCGCCCTTGAGGCCAATGGCTTTTTACCAGCTCAGGCTGAGAATATTATCAATGCAACGGATAAACAACTGGCGGGCAGCGGCCTCTCCGCTCAGGATGTAACCAATACCTTAACGAAGACCGTTGCTCCGGCATTTTCCAATTCATCGGCAACTATCGATAACAACAAGACCTCTATCCTCGCCAAGAGCATTGCTTATGTCGAGGTGCCTATTTCCTACGGATATCCGCTTGACTTGGGTAATTTAGGCACACTGGGAATTGGCGGTTCATTAAAAGTAATAGAAGGCAGAGTTTACCAGACCCAGACATTCCTCTATCAATCGAACAGCGTCAAGTCTGATGACATTGTCAGCAATATGACAAAGAATTACAAGGATTCGACGAACTTTGGTATTGATGTCGGTGTACTATGGAAATATCAGAACTGGTTGAATGTGGGGCTTGTTGCCAAGAATTTGAATGCGCCTGAGTTTGATGAACCAAATCTGAAAGAAAAGAATGGAAATGAAATTCCCGGTTCCGGCGGCAAGACAAAACTTAATCCACAGGTCAGAATGGGAATCGACATTGACCCGCTTGACTGGGTGAGTTTTGCTGTCGATATGGACATCACAAATAATGATACCATATTGGCCAATGTTCCCGGCACCGCTGATTATAATACAAGGAACTTAGGCGGCGGTGTCGAGATCCATCCCGCTGAATGGCTGAAAATCAGGGGCGGTTTGTATAAAAATCTTGCCGAATCGGATATAGGGACGGTAGCAACGGCGGGATTCACCATCGGCATCAAGGGGGTTACCCTTGAACTCGATTGAGCCTATGGACTGGATAAAGCGAAGTACAAAAACCAGGATTATCCAAGGGAAGCAAGGGCATCATTAGGACTCAACGTTCAATTCTAAAGAAGGTTGTTATGAAATTATAGGCCATTCAATTATTTTAAATTCATTTTAAAAAGGGGGTAATAAGTATGAACAAAAGAAGAGTTTCAAATAAAGTTTTTTTGTATTTTCTTATGCTGATGTTTCTTGTTGTCACCGTCGGTTGCAGCAAAAGCGATGACACACCTGCTCCTCCTTCTGCTGCCGATTCACCTGTCGTTGGCAATGCTACTATTACGGGGACAGTTTCTGGAACTACAATAGTAGCCATAGACGAAACCAATGCCGAAGTGACAAGGGCGACGGCGACAGGCATCCCAAAGTCATTTTCCATCACTGTTCCCATTACTTCTCCCACTCCGCATGTTTATAGGTTTTATCTAATTGAAAACGAAGGTACTTTAGACCAACAAATATATCCCCTTTATGTGGGGGCAATCAACGCATTTACGATAGCTTCTGTCTCAACTAATCTTAATCCAACTATTAATCTAGGTTTTGTAGATACAACAACAAACGTAGGGGTGGCTACACCAGTAAATAATCCCTTATCAGGCA
>JAPLDV010000483.1 GCA_026391235.1 Bacteroidia bacterium
GGATGACAAGGAGTTCGGACAGACCTTCCGCTTACATAATTTTTTTAATCAGAGCAGCGCCATTTAACTGCTAAAAAGTTTAGCTTTAATATCTGAAAAAAGGCAGATGGTGTTAACAAAAAAAGAATTGGTTATGCCAAAAATTTCAAGAAGATCGTTCCTGCAAAGCGGGACTGTTGCTGCGGCAGCTTTAACAGTCGTACCAAATACGGTACTCGGTAAAAGTCATGGGCATATTGCTCCGGCGGACAAGTTGAATGTTGCCGGTGTTGGAATAGGCGGAAGAGGAAAAGATGTGCTTAAAGGACTCGAATCACAGAATATAGTGGCTCTTTGTGATATTGACTGGAAGTATGCCAAACCCATATTCGAGAGATATCCCGGCGCAAAACCATACTGGGATTATCGTAAAATGTTTGATGAAATGGGTAAATCGATCGATGCTGTTATGGTAGCAACAGCCGACCATACCCATGCGCTGATTACTGCCGATGCTATCACAATGGGCAAGCACGTGTATACCGAAAAACCATTGACACACTCCGTGTATGAGTCTCGTTTGCTAACGAAACTGGCCGCCAAATATCAGATTGCCTCTCAAATGGGGAACCATGGCTCATCCGGTGAAGGGGTAAACCTTACCTGCGACTGGATATGGAACGGCGAAATCGGTGAGGTTACAAAAGTGGAAGCCTACACTAACCGTCCGGTTTGGCCGCAGGGATTGATGACTCCCTCGATTGTCGATAAGATTCCTGCTTCATTGAACTGGGATCTGTTCACCGGACCGGCAGAGATGAGGCCCTATAACACCATTTATCATCCCTGGAACTGGCGAGGCTGGTGGGCTTATGGTACCGGTGCGCTTGGCGATATGGCCTGCCACATTCTTCACCCTGTATTCAAGTCATTAAAACTGAGCTATCCAACCAAAGCCCAGGGTTCATCCACCCTGTTGCTAAAAGATTGCGCGCCCAATGCCCAGCACGTCAGGCTTACTTTCCCTGCCCGCGACAACATGCCCAAGGTGGCGATGCCCGAAGTGGAGGTGCATTGGTATGATGGAGGGATGAAACCCGATATGCCGGCCGGATGGCCCGCAGGGAAAAACATGAATAATCAGGGAGGCGGCGTAATTTTCCATGGAACAAAAGATACCCTCATATGCGGATGCTACGGAGTGGAGCCCTGGCTGCTTTCGGGACGAGTACCTGATGCGCCCAAGGTCAGCCGCCGGGTGGAGGGAAATGAAAACCGCGATACTGCGCACTTCAACGACTTTATCCGTGCCTGTAAAGAGAGTGCCTCTTCGCGCGTAAAAACCGCGTCGGACTTCAGCGAAGCCGGGCCTTTCAACGAAATGGTGGTGATGGGTGTACTCGCGGTCCGTCTGCAAACGTTGAACAAGGAATTGTTATGGGATGGCCCGAATATGCGCTTGACCAATATCACCGATGATGAAACCCTGCAGATTGTGGTTAATGACACCTTTGCCATGGTGGATGGCCGTCCCAAATTCGATAAAAAATCGACAGATCCCATGAACGCGAAAAAGTTTGCGGAAGATTTGATTAAACACAATTACCGCGAGGGCTGGAAGCTGGTCGACATGCCTGTTTAAGGCACACCTCACTGATGGTTTCGATTTACTGAATAAGCAGGATAGGTGAGATAGAGGTGAACAGGTTTGGCGCTCATGTCTTAGATGACCTGATCAGAATCATAGCAAGCTAATCCTGATCCTTAGTATTGTGGCATTAATATATTTCTTTACTTTGATATAAGTAAAATGAACGTTTGTGAAAGTGCTTCCTGGCGATAATGAATTGGTTGAAAGGCTGCAAAAAGGCGACGTAGAATCATTTGATCTCATCTATGAGAAATATTCAGGGAAACTTTACGCCTTCGGGTTAAAATACCGCAAATCGACGGTCGAAGCTGAGGAACTCGTTCAGTCGGTTTTTCTGAAGTTGTGGGAAAACCATATAAACCTCAAAAAGGAAACATCGTTCAAATCATATCTTTTTACCATAGCGTACAATGATATGTGCAAGCTTTTCCGGAAGTGGAATTATCAACAAAAATTCATCAATGACACACTGTATGAAAATTCCCAGTCTTCTACTGAAATTGAAGATGGTATCGATTACCAGTCGGTTCTGGACCGGGTGCAGCAAATCGTTGATAAGCTCCCTGAAAAACAAAAAACCATCTTCCTGAAAAGCCGGAAAGAAGGTAAATCATCCAAAGAAATTGCTAAAGAAGTTGGTCTTTCGCCCGGAACTGTTGATAATTATATTTCAGAAGCACTGAAATTTATCCGGAGCCGGTTGCACGATGAAAGCTTACCCATATTGTTTTTTTTCTCTCTGTTTTTTCTTTGAACTGAGAAATCGGCCAGGGAAGTCGACAAGCATTGAAAGAAATGCTCATTTTATATGAGATTCACTGTTCTTACGGGTATAATATAGAATGATGGGAAAGTCACTTTCCCCGATATGAATTAATAAACTGCAATTTTGAAAGAAAACGATTTAGATAAGATAGAACGCTATGTTAACGGAGTTGCCGATGACAGCGAAAAAGCGTGGGTAGAATCCTTGTTTTTTGAAGGAGAGGATAATAAAACTCTCAGGCACTTGCTTGAAAAAGACTGGTATTCAATTGATAATGATCCTTCCCCAAGCGAAGTTGACCTCAGCCATCTGCTCGACCGTGTCCACCATATCATCAGGAAAAAGGAGCAGCAGAAAAAGCAGTCCGTTTTGTGGTGTTTCACCAGGATATACATGAAGGCTGCGGCTATATTGCTGTTACCTTTAATGATTACGGGAGGCTTGGTTTATTGTTACCTTGCTAAGAAAGGTGAGGCCACCGCTGGCCAGCAAGTCAGCTCCACAATATTCTCACCCAAGGGTGCACGGGTTTCTTTCTGTTTGCCGGATGGTACTTCCGGCATGCTCAACAGCAACTCAAAACTTACCTACTTCCTTCCGTTTAACAAAAAACGGCAGGTAAGCCTTGAGGGCGAAGCCTGGTTTGATGTGATTAAGGATGAAGAACACCCTTTTGAAATTTATACCGGTGGTTCAACGGTCAAAGTACTGGGCACCAAATTCAACGTAATGGCTTATCCGGAAGAGAGTTATGTTGAGGTTGTGCTTCAGGAAGGTAAAGTAAATTTCCTTGATAATACCGGTGATAGAACGGTTACTATGCTCCCATCGGAAAGATTGGTTTTCAGGAGTAGTAAAATCAGCAAATCGGTTGCCGATCCGTCAAAGTACATTGGTTGGACCAAGGGCCGGATGGTATTCAACAACGATCCGATGGCCGAAGTGGCCAGGCGTATTGAAAGATGGTACAATGTGAAAGTAGTGCTGGCGGACAAAGAGCTTGAGAAATATTCCTTCCGGGGAACTTTTGAAGACGATAAACTTGAAGAGGTTTTACGGTTACTATCCCTGACTTCACCAATCAAGTACAAAATCACTCCGCGGAAAATCCTGCCCGATGGCACATACGAGAAAGAAAAAGTAACTATTTATCTCAAAAAACAATAAAACTAACTTTTTAAAACCACAGCTATGAAAACAATACATGGACCTTAGAAATTAGGATAAAAAAAGGAAATCGCGGCAACGATTTCCCGAAAAAAATCCTTTCGATATTTTTTAACTTAAAAACTTTGTAAATCTATGAAAAATTACAAACAATTTGGGGAATTGTTTTATAATTCCCTGGAAAAAACTTTACTGATCATGCGTTTTGCTATCATTCTCCTAATTCTTGGAATAGTGCAAGCACACGCCAACGACACATATTCTCAGAAAACCAGGCTTTCCCTTAATTTTTCGGAAACCGAACTAGTCAGAGTCCTTGACAAAATTGAGGATGAAAGTGAATTTTTCTTCCTGTTCAATGAAAAACTGCTCGACACTAGCCGTAAAGTCAGCATTACTGCAAAAAACCAATTAATTGGTGCAGTATTGGATCAATTATTTACCGGCACTGATGTAAGGTATACAATCATCGACCGCAAGATTATTCTTGCTCCGGACTATTTAACTGAAGCGCCCAAAGTGCCGCTGCGTTTAATAACCGGGACTGTTATAGACAAAAATGGAGCTCCTCTTCCCGGTACAAATGTTTTTATTACCGGAACATTACAAGGTACAACAACCGATATGAACGGTAAATATAGCATCGATGTTCCTCAGGGAGCCAGGAGCCTCACATTCTCGTATGTAGGAATGGTAGCCCAGGAAATCACCATTGGCCTATTATCTGAAATTAATGTTACTATGGTTGAATCGGCATTTGGTCTTGATGAGGTGTTGGTAATTGGATATGGGACTGTCAGTCAGAAGAAGTTAACAACGTCTATATCTACTATTAAAGCAGAAAAGTTAAGTGATATGCCGATAGCCAATATTGCCAACGCATTTACAGGTAACGTCTCCGGTGTCATGGTTGAAGAAGGTTCAGGGGCACCGGGTGCTGCACCGGTTATAAGGGTGAGAGGTTACGGCTCCATCAATGCAGGGAGCGAACCTTTGTATGTGATCGATGGAATGATAGTAACAAGTAATGAATTCACTAACTTAAATCCTAAATCAGTTGAGAGTGTCAACATTTTAAAAGATGCAGCAGCAGGCGCCATTTATGGTTCCAGGGCCGGTAACGGGGTGGTAATTGTTACGACCAAGAGCGGTAAAGGTAAAACAAAGTTCACCTATAATTCAACCGTCGGATTTCAACAGGTGGAAAAGAAGATCCCTGTGCTAAGTGGCCCGGAATATATTGCTTATTCAAAAAAATCCTATGCAGCATCAGGAGAACCCGTGCCGGTTTTTGCTACGGATGTTGCGAATACCAACTGGCAGGATGAAATATTCAGAACCGGGTTGTTCCAAAACCATCAGATCGCAGCCAACGGAAGCAGTGATAAAGTAAAGTATAACATCTCGTTTAATTATCTTAATAACGAAGGGATTATTCTGACGACTTATGATAAAGGTTACTCTTCAAATGGTAATTTCGATATAAAATTGAGCGATAAATTGAATATGGGGCTCACCTATTATGCTTTATACGGCAAAAATAGGAGTAGCTACAAGCTGGGTGATGCCGCTCACGGCAGCGGTGGAATTTTAGAGGACGCTATCGTGCAATATCCGGTCATCCCGGTTTACATGCCAAACGGTGATTACGGTCAGCAGAGATCGAAAGATTGGGGCACACCTGTCCAGTATAACGGATATGGAAATCCGGTTGCCGGTCTTTTAGAAGTGTATAATGTTAATTATCAATTCAACGGCGTTGGGAGAAGTTTCTTGAATTATGAACCTGTTAAAGGCCTAAACCTGAATGTAAGCCTGAGTGGATTGGCCAATTCGGGGAACAGGATTTATCAGGAAAGCCCCTATATGGCTGCTCAAGGGCACAGCAATGCGGCAAATTTTTCAACCCCGAGATACAATGATATCCGGGCAGGCCAGAGTAATAGCCTGTTTACCAGACGAACTTTTGACGGGTATGTCGACTACAAGCGCACCTTCTCTGTTGACCATAATTT
>JAPLDV010000596.1 GCA_026391235.1 Bacteroidia bacterium
GAGTACGCCAAAGCATTGGAACCTATGCTTAAAACTATCCGGATATCGACAGATCCAAGCGGAGAAGTTCTTGAGCATTATGGTGATATTTTATTCAGAAATGGCAAGCCTGAGGAAGCTAAACAGGCCTGGATAAAGGCAAAGGATAAAAAAGACGTTTCAAACAAAATAGAAAGTAAAATAAAAAACGGGTTGCAATGAGTGTGTTAAAACGATTCAAATATAGCAGATTATTATGCATTATTGTATTGACCATAACTACATTAAATGGATGTCATTTGGTCAAAAAAACTGTTAACATAAAAAAACCAATGTCGGAAGATGAAAGCCTGGTCAGGCGGGTCGTTAATGTTCAGCCTGATTGGGAATTTGTTGAAATCAGAATGACTGGTAAGGCTGAATTGGATGAAAGCAAATTTAGCTTCATGGGTACAGTAAAAATGGAAAAAGACCGGCAGATATATATTTTACTGCGATCAACAATCGGAATTGAAGTGGGACGTATTTATGCTAACCGGGATAGCGTTTGGCTTGTTTCACGGGTATTAAACATTAAGGAAAAGGGTGATTGGAAAATGATCACTGTGAAATTGGGATATGCCATGGATTTTTCTGTAATTCAGGGTATTTTGATTCAGTCACTATTTACTTCATCGGGGGATCAAATAAGTAATTTGCTTGAGGATCTGGTTGCCAAAAATGACCAGAATAATTTGCATCTGGTATCCAATGGTAATTATAAAATCAACAGAAATGGAATAAAATATTTAAACGATTTTTTAATAAGTAAAGAAACACTTGTGATCGATGGAGTAAAAATTCGGGATGTCAACGGTCAATGGATTGCTGATATTAAATACATTTATAATAAGGAAAAGTTAATAAAGAAGATTGAAGTTAAAGGAATAGATTCTGAGCATAATTTTGAAGCTGAAATTAATATGGTAAAAAGGGAAATGAAAGGTTTTATTGAAATTAATTTCGATAAATTCAAATGAACAAAATTGCTGTCATAAGCATTTTTATTGGATTAATTGTTTCTGTAGATTGTTATTGTCAGGATATTAATCAGTTGCGTTCACAGCGTGAGAAAAGCCTTTTGGATATTTCAAGGACTGAGGAATTGCTGAAACAAACTCAGGATAACCGGCAGAATGAACTTCAGAATCTTAAATTGATTAACAGGAAAATAGTCGTTCGTAGCAAGGTAATCAGCGGAATCAGCAATGAAATTTCTTTGCTGGATCAGCAGATAAAAAATAATGAGACGGCCATTGATACCCTGGAGAGTGAAATTGCTATGTTAAAAAGGGATTACGGTAATGTAATTTTCAAAACTTATTTAAATAGGAATGCTTATCACCGTTCACAGTATATTTTTGCAGCCACAGATTTTAACCAGGCCTTTAAACGCTTAAAGTATATGCAACAATATGCAAGGTTCCGCAAAGGACAGGCTGAGAAAATTGAGATTAAAACGGAGGAATTGAGAAATATAAATATTAAACAGGAGGAGGATAAAAACCAGAGAAGTGATTTGTTACTGACCGAAAAACGCGAAATGGCGAAATTGAATAATGATAAGAAGGATCAGGAAGGTTTTGTAAAAGATTTGCAAAAAAAGGAACGGCTGGTAAAGAAGGACTTAGAAGCACAAAAAACTACATTTAGGAAACTGGAAAGGGAGATAGCAAAAATTATTGCTGCAGCAACTGGCAGTGAATTGAGTAGTACGGGCATGAGAATGACTCCGGAAGAGAAAATCATTTCCAATGAATTTTCGCAAAATATGGGCCGACTGCCGTGGCCTGTTGCGCGCGGTGTCATATCCTTGAGCCATGGCCGGCAAAATGTGGCCGGATTAAGAAACGTAGAAATTGATAATCCGGGTATAAGTATCGTAACTGAAGAGAACGCTATAGTGAAAGCTGTTTTTGCAGGAAAAGTTTCTTCGATTATGCTATTAGCCGGGGGTAATCTCTGTGTGTTAATCAAACATGGCGAATATTTTTCAGTTTATGTTAATATCGGCGACCTGAAAGTGGAAGTAGGAGATAATGTGAAAATTAAACAGGAAATTGGCCGTGCAATCCACGATGGTAAACAGGGCAATCCTGAATTTGTTTTTCAGATCTGGAAGGGGCGGGATAACCTGGACCCTGAAAAATGGCTGGCAAAATGAGTAAGAGAAAGGGCTTTATAGATGAAGAAATTGTTGAAAGCAGGCTGCGCCTCTTTATCAATAAATATTATAAAATAAAATTAATCCAGGGATTACTATTAACTTTTGCTATAGGAATAATTATTGTATTTGGACTGGTTATTTTTGGAAATATCATACCGGTTGGTCAGAAAGTATTCAATTTCATTGAATTGGGCAGCAGTGTTTTTATGTTTGGTATCCTGGTAATTTTTATCTTCAAACCGGCAGCTCAGAAGATGGGAATTATAAAAGGCCTTAATTTTAAGGAAGCCAGTAGCATCATTCAGCAAAAGCACAAAACTGTTGAGGACCGGATTATCAATATTATTGAACTGACAAGGGAAAAGGCCGGGCAAAACAATATATTGTATGATTATGCCATAGCACAGAAAACCAAGAACATTCAGGATATACAGTTTGAAGATGCAATATCTTTAAGAAAAATTGGGCAATTACTGATAAGGCTTACACTATTAGTCGTGATTTGTACGGGAGCCGTGCTTTTATGGCCTGATTTTGTTAAAAAGGGTATAGGAGCGATGTTGGGGGGAAATGAGCAGGAGGTGGCATTTAACCAGATAAAATTTGTAATTGACAATGACTCACTCGAAGTTGAATCGGGTAAAGATTTTATTTTGAGATTTCAGGTTATAGCGGAAATTCAGATAGAAAATGTTAGTGTTGTAGTAGGCTCAACTCAGGAGAAGGCTGAGAAGGTAAAGGAAGGGTATGTATTTTTGTTTAAAGGCGTGAATTCATCTGTTTCATTCAGGCTATCCGGCAATGGAAAATTGTCAGGGGAATACGTGCTTAAAACGTTAAAAAGGCCCGAAATTGCTGGTTTACAGCTTAAAATGCTACCACCTGACTATACGGGATTGGAAAGCACAGTTATCGATGGCGATGGTGATGCGGAAATACCGGCTGGTACAAACATTGTTTGGACGATCAGAACGGTTAACACTAATGATGTTTTGTTTATTGAAGAGGAGGATTCTGTCGCTTTGAAAGGAAAGGGTAATGTTTATGGTTATGATAAAAGGATATCGAATAATGTGAATTATGAAATACTTTGCCGTAACAAAAATGGTTTATCTACAAGTTATATTTATAAAATTTCTGTTGTAAAAGATCTGTTTCCAACAATTGATATTTCGGAAAGTCGCGACAGTACTCTTCCTGATGATGTTTATGTTCAGGGAATTATTCAGGATGATTATGGATTCAATAAACTTGAAGTGGTTGAAATTAAACTCGGAAAGGAATCCATAAAGGAGATAAATATTAAAAAAATAAGTATTTATGAAAACTTTTATTATTCATTGATTCCGGATAGTAATAGTACTGTTTATTATTTCAGGATTTGGGATAATGATCAGGTGACAGGGCCAAAATTTACCGAAAGCCGAAAAATTTCATTAAGGACAATCACAAAAGAAGAAATCGAAAACGTTAATTCACAACTGGTTGATAGCATTCGGTCCAATATGTCTGATGGAATGACTGTTATTGATAAAATGGAGAAGAAAATCAGCGAGTTTAAAATTGAACAAATTTTAGGTGAATTGAAACCATGGGAAATTCAGGAAAGGATGAAGGAATTGAATGAGCTGAAAAGGGAGGTTGTCGATTTTATTAATAATGTGGCCAAAGCAGACAAGGAATATACTGAAAATGAAAAAATATTAAATCAGGATAAGGAATATACGGAAAGGGTAAAACAAATACAGGATTTGATGGAAAATCTCCTGGATGAAGAAATGAAGGAATTATTGAAACAATTTGAGGAATTAGCAAAAGAATTCAACTCGAATAAGGCTGATGAACTGACAGATAAAATGGAAATTAATCTGGAAAAGCTCAAAGAGCAGATGGAGATGAGCTTGGAATTACTAAAGAAGTATGATTTGGAGAAAGACCTGATAAAGCAGGTTGAGCAACTAAAGAAGTTAGCTGACAGCCTTAAAATTGACAAATCTAAAAACGGTGAAGAAGGGATAAATCTTAAAGAAGAATTTAAAAAGTGGGAGCAGAATTTTGAGAAGAATCTTCAGCAGAATACGGAGTTTAAAAAGCCAATGGACCTGGAAAATTTGGAGAATGAGAGGGAAGAGGTAAGAAAGGCTGCAGAGAAAATTCAGAAGGAAGAAGCAGGAGGTTCAGCCTCGGAAAACAGGTCAAAAGCTTCAGCAAGTTTGAAAAAGCTGGCAAAAAAGCTGGAAGATATGCTCGGCATGATGAACGGTGAGGCTCAGTTTGTTGATCTGGAGGATTTGAGGCAAATACGAAATTCATTAAATGATTATAGTAAAAGACAGGAAGAGCTTAACAACCGGATTTCTAACATTAATAGTGTGAATCCAACTTTTACTGCTGTAATAAAGGAACAGAAAGATCTGGAATATAAGTTTTTAAATATTCGTGACAGCTTAAAAAGTATTGGCTATAAACAACCGGTTATTACGAAGGTTATCGGTAGTGAATTGTTCCACGTGGAAACATCGCTTCACAATCTTTTTAAAAGTTATGAAGGAAACCGGGCTAATATAGTCAGAGTAGAGCAAAATAGGATCATGAGCGAGATTAATAGCATAGCCTTAAAAATGGATGAGTTGATCAAAAGTTTGCAGGATGCGAAAGGATCGGGTTCAGGAAATAAAGGCTTTACCGACCGAAAAAAGCCAAAGGATGGAGAGAAAAGCGGGTCGGACAAACTTGGAGAGACGAAATCAATGCAGGAATCATTGAAAGAACAATTGAAAAGTTCTATTAAAAAAATGAAATCAGGAGCACAAGGAAAGAAAGAAAGAGGTGAAATGGCCCAAATGCTTGGTGAGCGCGAAATGATGCGTAAAGCTTTGGAGAAAATCGGTCAGGGTGGGGGACTCGGAAAAGAGGCGAAGGAGAAGGCCAATGAAGCACTGAATATGATGAAGGAAGTGGAAAAGGATATTATCTATAATCGTTTGAGTGAGCAAACTCTTGAAAAGGATAATCTGATTAAAACTAAATTACTCGAAGCGGAGAATGCTGAAAAGGAAAGGGAGAATGAAAACCGGCGGGAGTCGAAAGAATTTAAGGGAAATTTTGAACCTGTCCTGCACGAAGTTGAAAAAGGAGTTGATCAGAACAAAGCCATGGAACAGATGTTAAAGTACAATGAATTGAAGTTGAAAAGATTTTATCAGGAGAAATATCTGAAGTATATTGAGTCAACTAAAAAATAATTATGTCGGTACATTTTCTGGAGGAAGATCGGAAAGGGAGCGGTTTTAACCGGACTGTCACAAAAAAATGGCTGCATCAAGTAGTGAAGCTTGAAGAAAAAAAGCCTGGGGTCATCAGTTATGTTTTTTGCAGTGATGAGTTTCTTGCAAACATAAATCTTAGGTTTTTGAACCGGGATTATTTCACCGATGTTATTTCATTCAATTATACTAAAGATGACATGATCAGCGGCGATATCATGATCAGCATTGACCGTGTGAAGGAAAATGCCATAAATATGGATGTTTCTTATATGAACGAGTTGAGAAGGGTAATGGTTCATGGATTACTGCATTTGGTTGGTTATGATGATACTACAGAGGAATTGAAGGCTGTTATGAGCTGGAAGGAAGATTTATACCTGAGTATGGCCTATAAAGTGTTTAAATAAGCTAAGGAAATTGAGATATGCTGAAGAAATATGATGTGATAGTGGTGGGCGCAGGTCATGCGGGTTGTGAGGCAGCATCAGCTTCAGCAAACATGGGTTCGAAAACCCTGTTGATTACAATGGACATGAATAAGATGGCGTTCATGTCGTGCAACCCTGCAATCGGTGGCATCGCAAAAGGACAGATCGTACGGGAAATAGATGCTTTGGGAGGACAGTGTGGTTTGGTTACCGATGCAACCATGATTCAGTTCAGGATGCTGAATAAGAGTAAAGGTCCTGCCATGTGGAGTCCAAGAGCGCAGTGCGACCGGGTGATGTTCAGTCTGGAATGGAGGAGACGAATGGAAAAGATACCATACTTGGATTTTTGGCAGGATACCGTTAAAGAAGTTTTAATACGAGAGGGAAAGATCACCGGAGTGGAAACCAGCCTCGGTGTTGTTTTCAAAGCCAGATGCGTTATCTTAACAAATGGCACTTTTTTAAATGGGTTGATGCACATCGGCAAAAATCAGCAGCAGGGTGGGAGAGCATCTGAACCTGGCGTTTATGGGTTATCAGAGAAGATGAATGAATTGGGGTTCAGAACCGGGCGGATGAAAACTGGCACCCCGCCCAGGCTGGATGGACGGTCGATTGATTTTTCCAAATTGGGAGAGCAGCAGGGAGACGATTGGGTTGTTCCTTTCAGTTACCTTAATCCTGCCAGAAAGGCCATCAATTCTATGTCATGTTTTATAGCCTGGACATCACCTGATGTTCATAAAATTCTGGAATCAGGGTTTGAAGATTCGCCAATGTTTGATGGAACCATAACCGGAATCGGCCCAAGATATTGTCCAAGCATTGAATCGAAACTGGTTACTTTCTCGGAAAAGGAGAAGCACCAATTGTTTGTGGAGCCTGAAGGCAGGGAGACCATCGAGTATTATCTGAACGGATTTTCATCATCATTGCCTTGGGAGATTCAACTTAAAGCATTACGGAAAATTAAAGGTTTTGAAAAAGTCGAAATGTTCAGGCCGGGTTATGCGATTGAATATGATTATTTTGATCCAACGCAGCTAAAGGCAACATTGGAAACAAAACTGGTTGAAGGACTCTACTTTGCCGGACAAATTAACGGAACTACTGGTTACGAAGAAGCGGGTGCGCAAGGTATCATTGCCGGAATTAATGCCCATTTGCGCGGAATCGAAAAGCCGGAATTCATACTCAACAGGGATCAGGCCTATATTGGTGTGTTGATTGACGACCTGGTTACAAAGGGAGTCGATGAACCGTATCGGATGTTTACTTCACGTGCCGAATACCGGATTTTACTTAGGCAGGACAATGCTGATGACCGGCTCACGCAACTGGTTGCAAGACCGCAAATAGCAATTTCTGATTTGTTGAACAGCCTGGAAGAACTTAAATCATTAGTCGATGAATTTCAGGAATGGCAAGCAGAAATTATAGAAGGTGCTGAGATTTTAATCAAGTATAGTGGTTACATCAACCGGGAAAGATCAATAGCTGAAAAGCTCAAGAGACTTGAATATTTGAAATTGCCGGATTGGTTAAAATACGATGAGATAAGTGGTTTAACTATGGAAGCTCGACAAAAACTTGCAACGATCAAACCAGATACCATTGCACAAGCCAGTAGAATTCCCGGGATCAGTCCTGCTGACATAAGCGTATTATTGGTGCTACTTGGTAGGTAAATTGTTCCACGTGGAACATCAAGTTTAAATTTCAATAATTTGATTTAATCGTACATTTAATCAGCATGTTATATGATGGGAACTTTTCAAATATGCGGCTGGTTTGCTGACTTTGACAGTCAAGATTTCTATTTTGGCGAGTTAACTATAGCGAGGGGAAAAGTGGCAGAGATCAGGGAAACCGGTGGTAAGCGTTTAACCTGGGGAAATCGTGATCTGGTTAGTCCGGTAATTCTGCCAGGTCTTATTGATTCTCATGTTCACATCGAAAGCTCAATGCTCATGCCTTCGCGTTTTGCAGCACAGGCAATCAGGTACGGAACGGTTGGAACCGTTTCAGATCCACATGAAATTGCCAATGTTTTAGGTTTGGAAGGGATTGAACTTATGATGAAGGATGCAGAAAAGGCCTGTCTGAAAATTCATTTTACTGCTCCCTCCTGTGTGCCAGCTACCTCCATGGAATCGAACGGAGCCTTTCTGGATGCCGGAAATCTTTACAAGCTTTTTTCTGAAAACAAAGTGGTCGCCATGGGTGAAATGATGAATTTTCCGGGTGTACTGGCTGGCGACACCGACGTAATGGGGAAAATTGGTCTGGCAAAATCTTTCGGAAAACCGGTTGATGGTCACGCTCCAGGTTTATCGGGTGCGCTTTTGGATCGGTATATTCAGGCTGGAATTCATACGGATCATGAATGCTTTTCAATGGCCGAGGCTGAAGAAAAGATCTCAAAGGGAATGAAGGTGCTGATCAGAGAAGGTAGTTCCGCAAGAAATTTCGACCAGCTTTTTCAGGTGATCGATAAATATCCAGGGATGGTTATGTTATGCACTGATGATTATCATCCGGATGACCTGATGGATGGCCACATCGATCGGCTGATACGAAGGGGTGTGGCTCATGGAGTTAATTTTTTTAATCTGTATCGTGCAGCCGGTATAAATCCTGTTGAGCACTATAAACTTCACACAGGAATGCTGAGGCCTGGTGATCCTGCTGATTTTATCGTTGTCGACAGATTAGATCCTTTTCGGGTAACAGCAACCTATATCAATGGTGTACCGGTTTTCCAGGATGACCGGGTAGGTGTGGAAATGCCTCCAATAGCCCTATTGAATCTATTTAATGCAGCACAGGTCAATTCTGCAGATCTGGAGATCAAGGGGCAAGCGGGTTTTTACCGGATTATCCACGCCTGGGACGGTGAACTGATCACCGGATCAGAAACCGCACATCTGATTGCAAAGGACGGCATTGTAGAGGGGGATCTCAAGCATGACATTTTAAAAATCGTGGTGCTGAACCGATACCGACCAGCCAAACCATCCGTTGGCTGGATAACCGGCTTTGGAATCAAAAAAGGAGCCATAGCATCCAGCATTGCACATGACAGTCATAATATAATTGCCGTAGGAACTTCCGATGAGGAAATTGCCGAAGCAATAAACCAGATCATTTTTTATAAAGGAGGCATCGTAGTTACCGAATCAGGAATTTCCCATATTCTTCCACTGCCGATAGCAGGCCTCATGAGCCAGGATAGTGCGGCTGAGGTGGGTTTCCGATATGCAGAGCTAACTGGTATCGTCAGAGGATTTGGTTCTTCGTTGAAAGCTCCTTTTATGGCTCTTTCTTTTATGGCACTATTGGTGATCCCTCATCTGAAAATCGGTGACAAAGGATTGTTTAATTGTGATACTTTTGAATTTACCGATTTAAAGGCTGATTAAATGGCTACCCGCTTCGATTCGTACAATCCACCGGAATCGCTACTCGACACTGTGCGGTCGCTTCCCGAAAAGCCGGGTATTTATCAGTTTATTAATGATGAGGACCAGATCATTTACATTGGAAAAGCAAAAAACCTGAAGAAACGAGTATCTTCCTACTTTCAGAAAGCTCCGGATAACGCTAAACTTGCGGTGCTGATCCGTAAAATCAGTAGTATAAATCACCTGGTTGTTGATACAGAAAGTGATGCATTACTGCTTGAAAATAACCTGATTAAGCGACATTTACCCAGATACAACGTCCTCCTGAAGGACGATAAAACATTCCCATGGATCAGTATATCGAATGAACCCTTCCCCAGGGTTTTTACAACACGGACAGTTATCAGGGACGGATCGAAGTATTTTGGTCCGTACACCTCCGGAAAAGTGTGGAAAAACCTGCTTGATCTGATCAGAAGTATTTACAAAATAAGGACCTGTAATCTTAACCTGTCGGGTGAGATGATTAAGTCAGGAAAATATAAAGTATGCCTCGAATACCATATCGGTAACTGTTTAGGTCCTTGTATCGGATTACAGGCAGAGGAGGAGTACCTGAGCCAGATTGACCAGATTGGGAAAATACTGAAAGGTAATACTCAGGCAGTTCTTCGTATTTTGACTGCAGACATGCAATACCAGTCGGACAATTACGAGTTTGAACGGGCAGCTCAATTGAAAGAGAGAATCGGCCTGCTGGAACAATTCCAGAGTAAATCAACTGTGGCAAACACTAAAATCAGGCATGTGGATGTGTTTTCCATAGTTTCGGACGAACGGGCCGGGTATGTCAATTTCATGAAAGTTGTGGATGGTGCATTGGTTCAGACGCATTCCATAGAGTTGAAGAAACGGTTGGATGAAACTGATGATGAGCTTCTGTTGTTTGCAATCATCGAAATACGACAGCGAATCCAGAGCGACGCTCCGGAAATCATTGTTCCGTTTAACCTGGAATATCCACTCGAAAATTTAATAATCACGGTGCCCCAAAAAGGAGATAAGCGGGCCCTTCTCGATCTTTCCAACCGAAATGCCAGGTATTTTAAAATTGACCGGCAGAAACAGCAGGTCAAACATGTAAGCAAGTCGGGAGTAACACGGAAACTCGAAACTTTGCAGAATGACCTCAGACTTAGTAATCTGCCAGTGCATATCGAATGCTTTGATAACTCTAACATCCAGGGAACCAATCCTGTAGCAGCGTGCATCGTTTTCCGGAATGCACTTCCCAGTAAAAATGACTACCGGCATTTCAACATAAAATCCGTAACCGGACCAGATGACTTTGCCTCCATGGAAGAGGTTGTTTACCGACGGTACAAGCGGATGCTTGATGAGGGTCTCGACCTGCCTCAATTGATTATTGTCGATGGTGGCAAAGGACAATTGCACTCAGCTTTGAAAAGTATTGAAAAACTCGGACTCAGGCATAAAATTGCACTGGTTGGAATTGCCAAACGGCTGGAAGAGATTTACTTCCCGGAGGATCCGGTTCCTCAATACCTGGACAAGAAATCAGAAAGCCTGCGATTGATACAGCAAATGAGGAACGAAGCCCACCGTTTTGGCATTGGTCACCATCGCCGGCGAAGAGAAAAATCAATGACTGTATCCGTGTTGGATCAGATTTCAGGCATTGGTGAACAAACCCGGAACAGGCTTTTGTCGAGTTTTGATTCAATAGGGGAATTAAAAGAAGCTGGTTTTGAAAAGCTTTCTGAGGTAGTTGGACCAGCTAAAGCGAAGATTATCAGGGAATTTTATCAAAAAGTGCCGGATTAAAGCCGGAACGGCTTACTTTTACAGCAAATGAAGGATCCCTTTCTTAAACCACTAATAAGAACAGTTCCCGAAGCCGATTGGGTAATGGCAGTAATTTGCCTGGTTTCAATCCTTTATATCATCAGCAGAATACTTTTTCCCCGGTACCATACCCGGATAGCACATGCATTTTTTAACAGGTATGAAGCAGCCAAATTGATTGAGGAAAAGAATGTGCTATTTAACCGGGCAGGGAATCTGTTAAACATAGTTCCTTTGTTTTGCATTGCCATGATGGTTTTTGAACAGATTGGCTATTTTAAGCCAGAGTTCCTCCTCGAGAATCCATTATTGCACTACCTGCAAGTATTATCATTGGTGTTGATTTTTTTCGGAGGAAGAATCCTGGCTATTGCTTTGTTTGGATATTCATTTGAACAAAATGAGATAGCCCTCCGGTTTAATCAGGTTTGGCTGCTGCAGTTTGAGAACCTTGGTACTTTTGTCCTCATTCCCTCTCTCGTCCTTCCTTTTGCAACCGGAATCTTTAAAATTTTTATGCTGATAATTCTTTGGTTCATTGTTATTTCATGGATCCTTTACACAATCATCCGGGAACTTGAAATATTGAAATATTATCGCATATCAATATTTTATATGTTTTTATACCTTTGTACGCTTGAAATTCTTCCCTTGTGGTGGGTAATACATGCCATAACGGAAGGATGGTGAGAACGATTTCTTCTATATCAACTAAAGTTATAAAAGCTTGAAGATTAAGAGAATACTTATCTCCCAACCGCAACCTACAACTGAAAAATCACCCTATTTCGAGGTTGCTGACAAGTACAAGGTTGCACTGGATTTTTTCCAGTTTATCCGTATTGAAGGGGTATCCTCGAAAGATTTCAGGGCTAGCAGGACCAATATCCTGGATTATTCAGCTGTTATTTTTAACAGCCGGACAGCCATTGATCATTTTTTTCGGATTTGTGAAGAACTACGGGTATCAGTTCCCGATACGATGAAATATTTCTGCACATCGGAATCGATTGCGGTATATCTGCAGAAGTATATTGTTTACCGTAAGCGGAAGATTTTCTATGGTCAAAAAACAATGGAAGATCTTGTGGATATCCTGGTAAAGCACAGGGAGGAGAAGTTCCTGGTACCGACCTCAACGGTTCATAACGATGAAATACCGGTTTTGCTGACTCAGCATAATTTGATTTTTACCAAGGCGTTCTTCTATAAAACCCTGAGTTCTGAGCTATCGCATTTAAATCTGAAGGATTTTGATATGCTCGTTTTCTACAGCCCGGCGGGTATCGATTCTTTATTCACTAATTTTCCGAAATTCGTTCAGGATGAAACGTTTATAGGAACATTTGGCCCGAATACGGCAAAAGCAGCCGAGAAAGCCGGCCTTCGGATTGACCTTAAAGTGCCGTCACCTGAATTGCCATCGATGACCATGGCTTTGGACAAGTTCATCGGCGAATTGTGCAAGAAAGCGGGAAAATAATTCATGGACCTCTCTTTTCCCAAGAAGGAGCACCTTTGTTTGAAACGAAGGTTTGATGTATTATTGGCACAGGGGAGGAGTTTCTTTATTTATCCGTTCCGTGTGATCTATCTTCTTAAAGAGCCTGATCCCGATCTAATACCCGTGCAAGTAGCGATTTCAGTTAGAAAGAAGCAATTTAAACATGCCGTAACCAGGAACCTGATCAAAAGAAGATTTCGTGAATCATACAGGATACGTAAATCTGCCCTGCATTCCAGCCTTATTTCCGAGGGTTTATCACTTGATATTCTAATGGTTTATGGCGCCAGTGAAGTTCTTCCCTTCAGAGAAATTGACACACGGATGCAACAGATCATGGTTCGTTTAACTGAAGTCATTTCCAGCCAAAATGTGCAATGAAAATGATCTGGATTTGGATTGAGAAAGCGATTGGTTGGCTGATGATCATGCTGATCCGGTTTTATCAGAAGGCAATTTCACCTTATTTGCGTTCTTCCTGCCGTTATATACCAACCTGCTCCCAATTTTATATTGAAGCGGTAAAAAAGCATGGCCCCTTCAAGGGCAGTTACTTAGGAATTAAAAGAGTATTACGATGCCACCCGTGGGGTGGGCATGGATATGATCCGGTACCTTAGAAAACATCATTATGAAAAATATAGTCAGGAGTTTGTTTTTAACCGGTTTATTGCTGGTTTCACCGATTCTGTTCACCAGTTCGTATGACAAAGAATTCGAATGGTCGAAAAATCTGGATATTTTCCATTCACTGCTCAGGGAACTGGAATTGTATTATGTAGATGAAACCGATCCCGCAAAACTGATAAAAACCGGTATTGATCAGATAATGAGAACTCTGGATCCATATACTGTTTATATACCCGAATCACAGATTGAAGATATCCAGCTGATGATTACAGGTGAGTATGGCGGCGTTGGAGCATTGATCGGTCAGGATAGTTTAGGCGCTTATATCACTGATCCCTATGCAGGTTCCCCTGCGGAGAAGGCGGGACTGAGAGCCGGCGACCGGATTGTGAAAGTGGATGACCGGACGGTAACCGGTAGATCGGCTGCCGAGATCAGTCCGATGATGAAAGGTACAATTGGTACTACCGTCAAACTTACGGTTGAAAGGCCGCTGGTTAAAGGACAGATTTCGGTTAACCTGGTGCGTGAAAAAATCCGTTTCGAAAATGTTCCCTACTTTGCCAAACTGTCAGATGGCAGCGGTTATATAAGGTTATCTGGTTTCACAGAAGGAGCTACGGGGGAAGTCAGACAAGCGGTGCTTAATCTTAAAGAGAAGGGAGTTAAGGGACTTGTACTGGATTTGAGAAATAACCCCGGAGGCTTGCTGTTTGAAGCGGTTGATATCATGAACCTTTTTGTTTCCAGGGGACAGGAAATCGTCAGCACACGTGGAAAATCAAAGATGTGGGAAGCAACCTATTCGTGCCGTTATGACCCCATCGACACGCTCATTCCAATAACTGTTCTGGTGAATTCAGGATCAGCTTCTGCGGCAGAGATTATTGCAGGGGCCATGCAGGACCTCGATCGTGGTGTGATCATAGGCCAGCGGACCTTTGGAAAAGGGTTGGTGCAAACAACCCGCGATCTGAGTTATAATGCCAAGGTCAAGCTAACGACAGCCAAGTATTATATCCCGAGTGGACGGTGTATCCAGGCATTGGATTACACCAATCGCAGAGCCGATGGCAGTGTTGGCCATGTGCCTGATTCACTTGTTCATGAATTCAGAACAAAAACCGGCCGGATTGTTAAAGACGGTGGCGGAATTCTTCCGGACCAGTTGATTGAGCCCCAGCTTTTAAGCGGAATGACTACTAACCTGATTTATCAGAATATGTTTTTTGATTATGCTACCCGGTACCGGAATACTCATGAGCAAATAGTTGATCCGGCATCTTTCGATCTTTCAGATGCTGATTACCAGGAATTCAGGGAATTCCTCGTGAAAGAAAAATTCATGTATGAAACTGCCAGTGAGGATGCACTGGATGCCCTGATCAAATCTGCACAACTGGAAAAGTATTATGAACAGTCAAAGAACGTTATCGAAGATCTCCGGACAAAACTGTCTCATAACCTGGATAAGGATCTGCAATCGTTCAAGCCGGAAATCCGGGCCATGCTTGCAGATGAGATCATTGGCCGGTATTATTATCAGAAGGGTCGCATCGAATACATGCTGCGTGATGATAATGGATTGGCCAAAGCTCAGGCTTTGCTAACCAGTCCCGATGAATACCGGAAAATGCTAAATAGGTAGTGTCTTATTTAATCCAGCGGCTGGTACCATCAGAAAAAATTTCTTTTTTCCATACCGGCAGTTTTTCTTTGATCAGCTCCACACATTTTTCAAGTGCGGCAAATGATTGTTTACGGTGGCTTGAAGAAACCATCGCTAACAGGGAAATTTCGCCACATTGAACCATGCCGGTGCTGTGATGAATATGAACGCAAACCAGATCATTAAATTCCTTAAAAAGATGATCCATAATGGCCTGAACAACAGGCTCTACCATGGCTTCGTATGCTGAATACTCCATGCCGGTCACCCTTTTTCCATCAACAAGATCATTCCGCACCTGTCCCAAAAAGATCGCATGAGCTCCTGCAGATGTTTTTGAATGATGGTTTGATAGTTCCCGGCTAAGGAATTCGGCTGGTATTGGCCCATCAATCAGGTACTTAGATGCAGACATATTTTATCCTCCTGCAAATGGCGGAAGCAGGGCAATTTCATCACCGTCGAATAGTTGTCTGTTGTCTGTTGTCAGTTGTCTGTTAACCGAAAACCGATAACTGATAACCGATAACTTTGGGAACCGGGCAATCAGCAATTCGTTCAGTTCATTAACTGTTGCCGGGGCATCAATCGTTTCTGCGTTGATCCCGGTAATGTCCATTACAGATCCGAAAAAAATCAAGTTAATTTTTACCATGATTTGTCATTCTAAATCAAAAGGAGTGTTCAAATTTAAGAACAAATCGGGCCGGCAGAAGTTGAGACTGGAATTTATCAATATTTCCTGCCAATTGCATTGCCTGATAATCCTGGGAGGGTGAGGGTCGCCTGAGAGAATTGCATCCGTGAAAATGGGTTGGACCAATTGGGAATAAACACCGATAAGCGGTTCATTTATACCATCATGGGCAGCGATTGAGATGTCAAATCCGTTATGGTTTTGGAGAAGATATGCAAAAAAATCAGTGGATAGATTTGGGGTGTCGCAGGAGCTGATCAGGGCAAGATGTGTTTGGCAATGACTGAGTCCGGCTTCGATTCCCGCTGCCGGCCCGTTTCCGGGATAATTATCCGGAAAAACCGAGGCAGCCAGACCGGTAAAATCTCCAGAATTTGCAATGATAATAATATCTGAACAAATGGGCTTTAAGGCATCGAAAACCCAATTAATCAGCGGTTTTCCCTTATAATTAATCAGTGGTTTCAGAGTTCCCATCCGTTGGCTTTCGCCGCCTGCGAGAATAATTCCGGTGATATCCGGCTGGGTCATCCATGTGCCTCCAGCCAGTTTCTACCTTCACCCAAATCGATCACCAGTGGAACCCTCAGCTGTAAAGCGTGTTCCATTTCATGCCGGACAATCTCCTTAACCTGCTTAAGTTCAGGAATATATACATCAAAATTGAGTTCGTCATGCACCTGGAGCACCATCTGGCTGCGAAGTTTCCTGAGCCTGAGTTCCCGGTCAATATGGATCATGGCGAGTTTGATAATATCGGCAGCTGAACCCTGAATGGGGGAATTAATGGCATTGCGCTCTGCATTTCCCCGAACAACCTGATTTTCCGAATGAATATCCGGGAGATATCTCTTACGGCCCATTATTGTTGTGGCGAATCCTTTGTCCCGGGCCTGACGGATAGAATCATCCATATATATCTTTATCCCGGGATACGACCGGAAATAGCCATCAATCAGTTCCCTGGCTTCATCACGTGAAATATTCAAACGCTGCGACAATCCAAAAACGGAGATTCCGTAAATAATTCCAAAATTGGCAACTTTGGCTTTCGAACGCATTTCGCGTGTTACGTGGTCGGTGCTAACCCGGTTGATCAGTGCAGCGGTTGTGGTATGAATATCCTCACAGCGGTTAAAAGCTGCAATCATGTTTTCATCACGGCTGAAATGGGCCATGATCCTCAATTCGATCTGAGAATAATCGGCCGACAGAAACGTGTAGTTGTTCTGAGAAGGAACAAAGGCTTTCCGAATTTCGCGTCCCCGCGCCTCACGGATTGGAATATTCTGGAGGTTTGGGTTGTTGGAACTCAGCCGGCCGGTTGCGGCGATAGCCTGCATAAAATGAGAATGAATTTTACCGGTTTCCGGATCAATCAGTTCCGGAAGAGTTTCGATGTAGGTATTCAGCAGCTTGGTAAGACCCCGGAATTCGAGAATCTTTTCAATGATGGGATGGCGGTTGGAAAGCCGTGCCAGAACATCCTCGCTTGTTGAGTATTGCTGTGATTTTGTTTTTCGCGCCTGATCATCGATTTTCAGGTGAACGAACAATACCTCGCCCAGTTGTTTAGGAGAGGCAACATTGAAAGAAATTCCGGCCATTCCGATGATCTCTTTTTCGAGTGACTGTATTTCTTCGGATAGGCCAAGCGAAATATCGGCTAAAGTGAGCGTATCAACCCTGATTCCTGATCGTTCCATTGCTGCCAGGACTGGAATGAGCGGCATTTCAACATCTGTGAACAGTTTCATCAATCCATTCTGGTTTAAGGCATCTTCCAGAATCGGTTTCAGCCGGAAAGTGATATCTGCATCCTCACCGGCATATTCTTTCTGAATTTCCGGATCAACAGAACGCATGCTTCGCTGGTCCTTACCTTTTTCGCCAATCAGGTTCTCGATCGGAACCATTTTGTATTGCAAATATTTATCAGCCAGAAAGTTCAGATTATGGCGCTCATCCTGATTCAGCAAATAATGAGCGATCATGGTATCAAAAATTGGTCCCCTGATATGGATGCCATAATTGGCCAGCACCTGGAGGTCATATTTAATATTCTGGCCGATCTTAAGAATGGTTTGATTTTCGAGCAAAGGCTTGATTGGCTCTAGCAATCTGATGGTTTCATCCCGGTTTTCCGGAAAGATGATATACCAGGCTTTTTTAGCTTCGATTGAGATGGCCAACCCAACCAGTTCGGCCTTCAGTGCATCTAATCCGGTTGTTTCGGTATCAAAACAAAATGCCGGCTGAGCTGAAAGTTCCCTTGCCAGGATTTCTATACCGGCAAATCCGGTAATCAGCTGATAATGGTGCTCATTTGATTGAATATCCGTATCGGGGAACTTTGGTTCCGGCATTTCACTGGCGTCAAACAATGATCCCTGCTCTGAAACCGGGGGTGCTATATGGCTAAAGAGATCTCCCGGGCTGCTTGCGGGCATTACCTTGCTCAACAGGTTCCGGAATTCGAGTTCTTCGAAAATGGCCCGCAGGGCCCGTTCATCAGGAGCTGTGCGGATAGTGTGTTCGGGAACGAAATCCACCGGTGCATCGATACAGATAGTAACAAGCTCGCGGGCCCTGAATACCTGTTCACGGTTCAATTCAAGGGATTCCTTTTGTTTGGGCTTGATTTTATCGAGGTTTTCATAGAGGTTTTGGATCGATCCGAACCGTCCAATCAGATCTTTTGCTGATTTTTCTCCTATTCCGGGGGCCCCTGGAATATTGTCGGAAGCATCACCCCAAAGAGCGAGGATGTCGATCACCTGTTCGGGTCGTTCTACTTCGAAATCCCGGCACACCTCCTCGGGACCGAGGATTTCCACATCAAACCCTGAACGGCGTGGTTTAAGTATCCGAATATGGTCACTGACGAGTTGGGTGTAATCCTTATCGGGAGTCATCATAAAGACGTTAAAGCCAGCCTTTTCAGCTTTTTTTGCAAGTGTACCTACAACATCATCGGCTTCATATCCATCGAGTTCCAGAATCGGGATATTGAGTGCTGCAATAATTTTGCGGATATAGGGGATACCGGTTCTGAGAGATTCGGGCATGGGAGGCCGGTTGGCCTTATAGGCATCATACATAACATGACGGAAGGTGGGCGCCTGAGTGTCAAAAACAACGGCAATATGTGACGGGTTCTCCTTTCGCAGCAGTTCCTCCAGTGTAAGTGTAAAACCAAATGCTGCTGACGTATTTAATCCTTTCGAGTTAATTCTCGGATTTTTGATAAACGCGAAATAGGAGCGATAGATCAGCGCGTATGCATCGAGGAGGAATAGGCGGTTGTCTGGCATGGCGAAGAGGTTTAAAAGGCTCAAGGCTCAAGGCTCAAGGCGCAAGTAAGGATTAAGTTATAAGAATAAAGAAGGATTAAGTAAGTAAAAAGTTGATTAATGGAAGTCTTTTCACTTGTTTTATTTTTCACTTGCGCCCTACGTGAGCCTTGCGCCTTGCGCCTTCATTTACTGGTCTTCGGCAAACCACTCGGCATAACTGTTCACCGTTTCATATAACCGGAGAGAATGCAGCCGGATTTCTGAGGGGAGCAGGGCCTGAAGAATCCCGGCAAAGTGGATCACGAGGTTTTCAGCGGTTGGCTGGAAATCGAACCAGGTTTTACGGTCGAACATATCCTTTATTTCGGTGAATTTTTCAACCGGAGCCTTCTCGTTTAATATCAGGCTATGGTCAAAAATATCAACAATGTATTTGTTAACCACGCGTTTGAGATCTCCAAAATCGATAACCATCCCCAGTTTTTTATTTGCCTGATCTTCTATCGGTATACCGCTGACAGTAACTTTAAGAACATAGGAATGGCCGTGAATGTTTTTACAAAGACCGTCGTAACCCCAAAGGGCATGGGCCATTTCAAAACGGAAAATCTTTGTAACCCTGACTATCGGCATTGCTTAATTCCCGCAGGAACATTTACTGATACAATCAACCACCTTACTCAGCTGGTCGTGCTTAAGAAAGTAATAGGTATTTTTCCCATTACGCTTACTGGACAGAATATCTTTGTCTTTCAGGATACCTAAATGATGGCTGGTGGTTGATTGCTCGATATCCAGTTTTTCATGAATTTCGGTGACGGTCAGTTTCTGTCCATCTTCCAATAGATTGAGAATGGCAATCCTAACCGGATGTGCGATTGCTTTAAGCATATTGGCAGCTTTTTCCAATTGTTCTGGCTTTAATTCCAGCAGATTCATCATTTTAGGGTATTAACGTAATTATGCAAATATATAAATGTTTCGCTGTATAAAAGATAATATTAGTCAGCCTGTTATATGATTTTAGTCAAGTTTTTGCCCCTGAATACCGAACCTCATGATCCGTGATTATAGCTGGCAGGTTATTGGCCAGGCGGCTGGCACCAATCCTGAATCGTTCAGGGTTGAGCCAATCATCACCCTACCGTACCCTGAGCTTCCTGGATTGTCACGATTTATTTTTTGTATCTATCCAAATGGTAACCGGACCATCGTTAACTAAAGATACTTGCATCATGGCGCCAAATTCTCCGGTTTGAACGGGCTTTCCAAGTTCATGACCCAAAGATCTCACCAACTGCTCATAAAGAGGAATACTAACTGCCGGAGGTGCGGCATCGATGTACGACGGCCTGAATCCTTTTTTCACCCGCGCATGCAGGGTAAACTGAGATACGACCAGGGCTTCTCCGTTAATGTCTTTTACTGACAGGTTCATCACCCCCTGTGGATCTTCAAATATTCGCAGGCCAGCAATTTTATTGACCAGCCAAACTATATCATCATCACCGTCACTTGTTTCGACTCCAAGCAGGATCAAAAGCCCCGGCCCGATAGCTGAATGTACCTTGTTTCCGATAGTGACGCTTGCCTCTGTAACACGCTGAATAAGAGCTCGCATGAGATTTTAAAATATAAATTTAGAGATTCGAAGACCAATTTTGAATTTTGAAGTACAAGATTCAAGTATCGGTAAAGTTTGCTCAGTACTGCTATTTTCCTCACGTCCTCACGTCCTCACGTCCTCACGTCCTCACGTCCTCACGTCCTCACGTCCTCACGTCCTCACGTCCTCACGTCCTTTCGGGTAAAAATACAGAAATTACATATTCCCACCCTTGAAAAGGTTGGGTACCTTCCGAAATCTTCCATGCGGGATTTCTGCCTTTTTCCCGGGCAACCAGATCGAAATGCGCCATGGCGATGCCCATATCGGTCATCTGTAAATCAATACTACTGATTGCTTTCTGATATCCTGGTTTACGGGAGATATAGAACCGGAATTGATTGCCTTCAGCAACAATCCGCCAGGGCTGGTTGTTTGATGCTGATGGAGCCATTCGCACAGATTCCAGCATTAACTTAAATGGATGATCCGGAGGTAAAACAAGCGGTTCTTCTGATTCTTCATCGAAAAATAGCTTTTCCCATGGTAACCGGTTTTTTGAACCTGCACCCAGGCGGATAATATGATCGCCCAGGCCCCTCGTGGCTGTGGAGTATCCAAAATTTCGTTAATTTTTTTCAGTATGTTTTTCTGGAGATCATCCGGTAATGGTTCTGTGAGATAGGTGCGCCGGGATGTCCGGATACGAATCAATTCTGAAATCGGGGTTGACAGATTCATGGTTTGTGTCATTCGGTTTGACAATATCGATGAAAGAAAGTAATTTCAGCCCGTTAAAACGAAAAATCATGAAAAAATTCATTTCTGTTGTCGCACTGACTATCCTTGTACTTTTCATGGGTAAATCTGTGTCGGGTCAAGGGCTTAACCAATTGACCCCAAAAGAGGTGCAGGAAGGATGGCAACTGCTGTTCGACGGTAAATCCATGGAGCAATGGCGCTGTTATAAGATGGATAAAGTTCAGGGATGGGCCATTGAGGATGGGGCGATCACAGCACTCGGACTGCCTGAAGGTAAAGGCGGGGATATTGTTACGAAAGAAAAGTACGAAGACTTTGAATTGTATCTGGAGTGGAAAGTTGCTCAAAACAGCAATTCGGGCATCTTTTTCCATGTAGTGGAGGGTGATGAGTATGAAACTGTTTACATGACCGGTCCGGAATACCAATTGCTTGATGATGTTGGATATCCGCAATCACACCCCAAAAATAATTCAGGTTCAAACTATGATATGCATGCTCCTGAATTCGGTCAGGTGAAAACTCTGGATGAATGGAATACAGCCAAAATTGTGGTTAAAGGTGCTCATGTCGAGCATTGGCTGAACGATCGTAAAGTGGTGGAGTACGAATTGTGGACCACCGAATGGCTTGAATTGAAGAAGAATTCAAAATGGAAAAATGCCGAAGGATACGGGAAATACAAAGAGGGATACATTGCTCTTCAGGACCATGGCGGTACCACGAGTTTCCGAAATATTAAAATCAAAAGATTGTAGAGACAGATCATGATCTGTCTCCAATGAAGATTCCGGATAACGGGTGCCAAAACCATATTTGTTTCGATGAAATCGATATTTTTCAGGATTATTATAGGAGGTTTTTTGGTTGTTCAACTGATGGCTTGTTCAGATGATAAAAGGCGTATTGAACAATGTGTGGAGGCTGAGCTTAACCTGCATCCCGCTGCTCATCTGGTTGATCTGTACAAATATTTCTTCCAGGATGTATTTGGGCCCGGGCATTTGGTTTCAGACCGGGAAGGGGCTGAGAAATACCTGGATAATGAGCTTTCTGCTGCAAAGGCATTTGAGCCATTTGATTATCAGGAATTGATGTATAGGGGACAATTCGTTCGAGTGAACCTTCGGATGGTCACCGATGCGGACATTTCAAAGCAGGATTTACTCAATGCTTTTATGCAGAGTGCCCAGGAGTTTAAATTGCCAAAGGTTGATGAGTGGCGCATGGAATGGACTGAAATAGCCAGGGTGATTAAAGAATTAAAGCCGGATTTACCCGGATATAACCGCGAATCCTTTATGATAGATAGTATGCTTCTGTCAGGGAATTACGCTGTCCATCATAGCCGGGACTATATCCGGGCTTATGATCCGCACTACAGGTTAATTCACCGGGAATATTTTAAAACTTTGGTTTTCAAAAATAGTAAAACCGGTAAGGATTCCGGAGAAGGTGATCGCGGGGAAGCATCCGGTAAAAAATAAGAAAAAGCATTGTTATGAGTAATAAAAACTATCGCGAATACAGTAATGGTGAAATAACTGTTTTCTGGAAACCCGATGCCTGTATCCATTCAACCGTATGCTTTATGAAATTGCGGAAGGTGTTTGATCCAAGCAAGCGGCCGTGGGTAAATATGCAAGGAGCTCCTACCCAGGCAATTACTGATATCGTTGAACAATGTCCCACCGATGCATTAACGTGGAAATGGAACCTCGACCTCACTGCATCCGAGAAGGACGAACTCATCAATTTACCTGATGGTGATGAAGTGGTTCCGGCACCAGTTACCGAAATCACCATTATTGAAAACGGCCCGGCTCTGATCAAGGGTAAGTTCAGTGTTAGAAAATCGTCCGGCGAAATGATGCAAACAGCTGGGCAGATTGCCTTATGCCGCTGCGGCTCCAGCCGTAATAAACCATTTTGCGACGGCAGCCACCACAGGTCCGGGTTCACGGGGTAGATTAACATTGTAGAGACGCATAATTGCGTCTCTACAATATCTATTTTTCGTCCGGCAGATATATCTCCACGTTTGTTCTTGTGTCGCCCAGGAGGTACTGTGCGAAGTAATACCACATGGCCCTGTCGAAGTATTTGGAATAGTTGCCATATCCGTGGCGCTGACCGGGCATGATCATAAAATCAAATCGTTTGCCGGCCTGGATTAATGCGTCGGCAACCCGAATGGTGTTGCCAGGATGAACGTTGTTGTCGATATCCCCTGTAACCAGCATCAGGTGTCCCTTGAGATTCTTGGCCAGATCCTGATTTCAAATTTGGTAACAGTCTCTTTCTTAACCGTATCCTCCGCATACCATGGCTCCCCTTTCTTCTCCTCTTTTACGTCCTTAACATCCTTAACGCCCTTAACGTCCTTATCATTCTTGGCTTTAACCGTTTTCGTCACCTCCTTCACACCGTTGTGCGTTTCTCCCCACCACAGATTGTATATGTTGTTATCATGGTTCCCTGATGATGAAACCGCTGCAGTATAGAAATCGGGAAAGGTCAGGATAGCTGCGGTTGACATGAAACCGCCGCCCGAATGGCCATAAATGCCAACTTTGGTAAGGTCGATAAAATCATACCGGTCGGCCAACTGTTCCAATGCATATTTATCATCAGCAAGTGCATAATCGCGCAGGTTGTCATAGCCGTAGGTGTGATAATACTTGTAGCGTTTCGGACTGCCGCCGCGGTGACCCACTGATATAACCACGAATCCCAGCTGGGCAAGCGATTGGTTTTTGCCGCCCGTGGTGGTAAAGCGGATGGATACACTTTCTGTCTGAGGGCCCGGATATACATAAGAAATGATGGGGTACTTCCGGTCTTTTTCCATTTTAAAGGGCTTCCACATTTCACCGTACAGATCGGTAACTCCATCCACCGCTTTTACTTTAAACCTTTCAGGCATTTGCCATCCGGTTTCCATTAGCCGTCGCAAATCCATAGTTTCAAGATCAAGCAAAATATTCCCCTTGTTGTCGCGGAGAACGGACTTAGGTGCCAAATCAATACGCGAATAATTGTCGACCATGAATTTGCTTGATTCCGGGAAGCTTACCGAGTGAGTGGCATCCTCCGGGGTTACCAGCTGAAAGCCGCTTCCATCGAGTTTTGCCTTGTAAATCATGGCATAATTGGGATTGATGCCGGCCTCATGATCAAAACCTTCGAAATAGATTTCCCTGCCTAAGGTGTCAATCCGGCTCACACTTCCTACTATAAAATTACCGGTGGTGATGGCATTCTTCAGGTTGCCCTGTCCGTCATACAGGTAAAGCTGACCGAAACCTGTGCGCTCCGACCACCAGATCATATCTTTGCCATCATTTATAATATGAAGATTAGTGTATTCATTGTTGAAATAGGGCTCACTGGTTTCTGAAAAGAGAACTTTAGATTCACCAGTAGTGGTATTGGCCTGGCAAACATCGATCTTGGCACAGGTTCGGTCTTTCCGGATGAAAACAAGTTCATCGGATCTTTTATTGATGAGATCTACACCAAGAGTCTGATCTTTCCACTTGTCAGTCACGATCTTGACTCCCTTTTTGTTGTCTACGTCAAATACCCAAAGTTCACTTTGAGGCACGTTTTCATCGCCCGGCATTGCATATCGGTAGGTTTCGAGCTCCGGCCGGGGAGTTTTCAGTACATTGATCACCCACAGATCTTTAACCTTGCGGGAATCGTTCCGATCGACATAGAATTTCTTATTGTCCTCCATCCATCGTGCAGATGCGCGAAGACGTTTGGTTGAGGTGGTATCTTCATCATCACCCTGCCACGAATAATATCTTTCACCATCTGTAGTTAATTGAAATTCAACACTATCCTTATCCTTAGCTTTCATCAGGAACAGATTGTGTTTACGGGCAAATACAATCCAGGAAGAATCCTTGCTGTAATTCATCCATCTGTCATCCTTTTTCTTTTCCTTTTCAATGGTATCCACCAGGATAATTTCTTTATTAGCAAGCTTGTACTCAAATTTGAAGCTGTCGACTTCGAAATTGAATGATTTGTTGTCGTCCTTAAATTTCAGGTTTTTGATGGGAAGATCAAGATGATTGACAGGCTTTAAGATCATCTGGTTAATCTTTGCTGCCAGAAAATATACATCAAAAAGCGGCGATTTGGTCTTTTTTGCCGGATCAACCAGCCACCAGAGATTTCCGTCGCCGGTTTTGTAAGAATACCAGAACAGGTCCGACTTTTTAAGCCAGGTAGGTTGCACGGAAGAGCTCCCTAACATTTTTCCAAGGTTCTCACTACCAAACTTTTCGGCTGCCCTGAAATCTGCCTTATATTGCCCGTAAACCAAGGAAGAGGCAAAAATAAGGATCAATACCAGAAAGTACTTTTTCATTTTTTGGAATGTGTTGATTAGTTGATTTGCAGGTTATAAAAATAACTGGATTTCCACACCATGGATTGCTTTTAACATTTTTTAAGATCTGCACAATGAGTCTATCGTAGCAAGGCTGCGAGAGAATCACGGGCCATGGCTCCCAATACAATTGCCGGCTGGTACTTTGGATTTAACCGGAAGAGTTCATCTGCCACTTTCAAAGCCTTATCGAATCGCTTGGTGTCGAGGTAATTCCAGATGAGTAATTCGCGTGCCGGTTCACTTTCGGGATGAACCCGGAGGAGCTGGTTGGCTGCCTGATCAGATCCATCCAGATCATGCATTCTCCGGAGGCTCCAGCCGAGGTAAAGCCAGGCTGTTTCATTACCCGGATCTTCCTTAGCGACAGCCTGCAGAATACTTGCGGATTCGAGGAATTGTCCGGATGTAAAAAGCTGGAATCCTTTTAAATCTTTCTTATCCTCCCGATGTAAAACCAGACACATGGGGCAGCCTTCAACATTGATGCTGTGGATGGTTTGGTCTGATTGCCCTATTTTCCGCTGCAGTCCCGATGGACCGAGGTAGGCATTCACAAAAAGTCCGTAATCCCAATCGTACTGTCCCCGGTCATACCAAGTGGTATATAAGGTTTTTATTCTCGGGAAAGTTTTCTCAAAAAAGGGTTCAACAGGGAAATTGGAGGCAATGATCAGGGTATCTGCGCCGGGTTTTGAAAGTATCTCTTTTTCCATCCATTTTACTCCAGGTCCCAGTGAATGAAAGTAATAATCCGTTTCATACCGGGCGTAAGCTTTCGCAACACCGCCGGATAACTGGTTAAAGTAAACATATTCAACAGGATGATTTTTAATAATATGCACCAATGGACCGGTAAGTCCGAGAATCAGAAGTCCAACCAGGCCCCACCGTAACAACGGTTTTTTCAATCGCTGATGAAAAAGGCACCATCCGCTGGCTGAAAGCACTACCAGAAACGGATAAATAAAAAGGAGATGTCGGATATTTCCATACAGGTTGGAGTGGCGTATGACAACCCAGAAGAGAGGGAAAAAGGCACAGAAAACAAGTAAAGTAAAGAGCAGAGGGCCCTGTTTTTTGAGCAGGGACCAGCATAGGGGAATACCCACCAAAATAATGGCGGGAGATACCAACAGAAAATATTTCGGAGCATAATACCACGGCAGGCTTTCCGACCAGTACATTTTTCCTTCAAAAAGCTGCCTGAGGCTCACTAAATAATGCGTCATCTGGTTAAGCGAATCCACAGAGTGCCGGATGGGATCTTGCAATCCGTACGGCCAGTTGACCACACCAAGGGAAAAGGCTAATAATATGGTTATCAATATGGAAAGGGCCAGTTTGGTCGCGAATATCAATTTTGCCCTTTTTTCTGCTGGTTGCCTGATCCTTGCCTGTATGGCTGAAAAGGCAAGAATTATCGGAATGATTACGAGGCCGCCCACCCTTACTGAGATTGCGAAACCTGCTCCTGCAGCAATTCCGGCGAGGTATCCGACATGGATGGCCGGAAATTTCCGGAGGAATTTTAAAAGGTAAAAGATGGCGACAATATATCCAAGGGCAAATGGGATATCTTTCAGATTATTATAAGTATGGCCCAGGAAAACCGGCGACAGCAGCAGGAAAAGTATTGCCAGGATCCCGGCGCCGTAACCGGCTATCTCAACCGCCAGGAAACCGGTAAAAGCAATAGTTAAGGCACCTGCCAGAGAATTGATAACATGCCGCGTGACATAAGGCTCCTGGAACGCGAATATCTTGTTAATCAGATAGCTGAAGTTGTCAATGGATTGCCCGTAATATTTCAGATAGGTTATCGGTGTATAAATTGATGATGAATCTTTTCCATGGGTGGCAAAGAAATTGTACACATTTTCGGCCTGACCGTAATGCACCGGCTCATCCCCTGAAATTCCGGCATTCAGACAGAGAAGAGGCAAAAGGATGAATGGTGCCAGGCACAAAGCGGTAAAGATCCGTTGTTTAAGCCTGTCGGAAATACCGGTCGAAACGAGCTGTTCCATGATGTTGAATTAATCGTGGAACTTCCTGACGAAATAGAGCGGACGGTGCTGGCTCTCCTTATAAATGCGAAAGATATATTCGCCAATTATCCCAAGAAATGTAAGCTGAATTGACCCCAGAAAGTAAATGCTCAGGAGGGTTGACGACCAACCGATTACGGCAAACCCGGCAAGTTTGGCAATGAGGGTATATAATCCGGCCAAAAAGAAAACCAAAATGCCGATAATCCCTAGATAAAGGCAAAGGCGTATAGGAAATTTGGAGAATGAAAAGATCGCATCAGAGCTGAGGGCCAGTAGATTGGAATAGTTCATTTTGGATTTACCCTTATACCTTTCCTCCCTCCGGTATTCGACAAATCCCTGCCTGAATCCGATAAAATGCCTGAGTCCGGGCAAATACCTGATTGATTCGGTAAATTGAAGCAGGGCCTTCAGGGCATCACGGTTCATAGCTGAAAAATTTCCGACATTTTCTATATCCGGGAAGCCCGAAACCCTTTTGAAAGTTTTGTGGAAGGCTAAGGCCAGAAGATTTCGCCCTTTCAGATTGGGTTTATTGGTTCGTTTTCCAAATATGACGTCATATTCATCTGCAACCAGCATCCGGTGCATTACCGGAATCAGTTCCGGAGGGTCCTGGAGGTCGCCGTCCATCATTACCACAAACCGGCCTCTTGCAAAAGTCAGACCGGCTGAAAATGCAGCCTGGTGGCCGAAATTTTTAGATAATTCCAGGATTTTAATCCTGGAATCGGCTATCCTGGCTTCGATCAGCCGTGGCACCGTGTCATCCTGGCTCCCGTCGTCAACGAATATGATCTCGAAATCATTTGTAATGCCTTTCAAAACCGAAACTGTCCGTTCGACCAGGTCACCAATGAGGTGTTCTTCATTGTAAAGCGGTATGACGATTGAAATTTCCATAAACACCTCGTAGAGACGCATATATGCGTCTCTACACGTTCTCCGAATTTAAAGATTTATCCAAATATTCCCGTCAGCGTTCGATTTCACTACAGCCTCGATAAACAGCATGCCCCGGATGCCTTCTTCGATACCCGGGAACTGACCGGCGACGGTTTCTTCACCCCTGATTGCCTTGGCTGCACCTTTGTAGAGATTGCCGAATGCTTCATAGATCCCTTCAGGATGTCCCGGAGGAAGGACATGGCTTTCACGGGCAAAATCGGATAGATAATCATATCCGGGTTTGATGGTTTCAAAAGGGGCTCCTTCATGCATCATTTTCAGTACATTCGGATTCTCCTGTTCCCAGTGGAATGCTCCTTCAGTACCGTAAACACTGATCTGAAGGTTATTTTCTTCGCCGGTGGCAATTTGTGAAGAGCGGATAACACCGGTAAGGTTTTCATGGAATTTCAAAAGCACATTGCCGTCAAGATCCAAAGGATTTTCCGGCATTAAAGTGCTCAACACGGCCAATACCTGTTTAATTTTCAAGCCGGTGGCAAATTCAACCAGGTTGAAGGCATGCACTCCGATATCGCCCATGCAGGAGCTGATTCCGGCAACTTTAGGATCGAGACGCCAAACGGCCAGCTTGGCATTTCCGCCATGGATGATCGGATTGATCCAGCCCTGAAGATATTGTGTATCAACTCGCTGTATGGTTCCGATGGCTCCATTTTCGATTCTGCGTTTCATCTCGCGTACCATCGGATAACCGGTATAAGTATGGGTCAGGCAGAAAACCAGTTTGTTGTGTTCTGCAATTTCCTTAAGCTCAATGGCTTCAGCGGAGGTGAGGGTAACTGGTTTTTCGCAGATCACATGGTAACCTTTGCTTAATAGTTTTTTGGCATGTTCAAAATGCAGGAAGTTTGGCGTGACGATCGAAACAACCTGAATGCGCTGAGATACAGGCATTCCGCTTTCACCAAATAAGAATGAATCGATATCCGGATAAACCCTTCTTAAATCGATATCTTCATCCCGGGCAAACTCTTTGGATCGTTCGAAATCCACATCGAACACCCCTCCAATCAGCTCAAAGGAGTTTGAAATTTTAGCAGCTATGCGGTGAGCTCCTCCTATGAAGGCGCCTTTTCCCCCGCCGATCATACCCCAGCGAAATCTTTTCATGATATTAAGCTTTCTTGCGCCTCATGGTGATAAATACAATGGCAAAAATCACAATCAGAATAGCCGGCAAAACAGCGGTATACCTGAGAATTTCCTGACCTGTAGCCCCGTTATCAGAAAATACTCCGGAAATCGGAAGGAATATGGAAGTCGATAGCATACCGGCACCACTAATAACAGATAAACCCAAGGCACCGCTTTCCGGAATATTTTCTGATACAAAACCGAGCATGGTTGGCCAAAAGAATGTCTTTCCAATGGCATAGATACCCAATGCGGCCAGTGCCATTGAGAAGGTTTGCATCGTGCTTGCCAATTGAAGGCCAATGCAAGCAAGAACAGAGCACACCAAGAGTAATCCAATTGGCGAGAGACGGAGCTTTGTTTCTATGAAATGGGCACAAAAACGAAGACCGAACATGATTGCCGAAGTCCAAATGAAAAGATATTTCCCCTGCTCTGAAGTGAATAGGTTACCGGTGATGTTCTGGATCCATCCATCGGTACCGAGTTCGACTGCACCCACAAGAGCATGCGCAATAAAAAGAACAAAGAGGAGAAAAGATCCGAGTGAAAAACGGGTCA
>JAPLDV010000743.1 GCA_026391235.1 Bacteroidia bacterium
CATGGACCTACACACAGCCAAGACGAGCGGACGGCAGCGGCGGTGGTCAGGTGGTAGGCAGTTGGGATTTGACAGCAAACAAAGCCATTAGGTAAGATTGTTATACAGTCGATGGTTAGAGTGTATCCGTAAAGATACATCATTGTAATCTCAAGGCGGGCTTACCATGGCCCGCCATAAATTATCGTTCTCCTCTGCTAACGGTGTATTCTCATCACCGGCGGTAATAACAACCGGTAAAATCACCCGCCCGGTCTGTGCTTGCAGCAGAAGGTGACGTTACTCTCTTTCCATCGGTAATCCTTAATCCGGACAACTGCCCGTTACTGAAACTAATACCAAGTCGCCATCAAATAATAACAGTAGTACGGGTCTTTAGACCCGTTGAACACACGAACCTAAAGGTTCAGACTACATTGATTCGTTATCCTTTGAATGCAACTTGGTATAAGTAGTGTAACAATTGTCAAGGCAAATATTAATTGGTCATTATCTGTCAGGCCAAGTAGAGGTTGGAACAATTTAGGTTCATCTTATTGGCCAGCTATCTTCCCGGTACAAAATGAAAATGGTCTGGATGTCTCTATATCATATTTGCTTTAGAATCGGTGTTAGTAAAAAATTATGCGGTCGATATTTGATAGTCCCGCCAAAAATACAATAATCGTCTATTTGTGAACTTATTAAATAAGATTCTATTCACTTCTTTTTTTTATTTCATTTTCAAAAGCCAGAAGTGCGGGAGGGAAGGATGCGAGGCTTCGTTTGATTGCGCCCTGCAGGAAAGATATTACCACGCCATAGTAAAATTTATGTGGTCAAGATTTCCTTGACATACAAGACCGATTTCCTATAGTTTACCCATACAGAAGCAATGTTTTATCAAAATCAAAGATAAGGAGAATGGATGAATATGAAGAGATTCGTTGCGATAGCAAGTGCTCTATTTTTATTGTGGGCGGTGGTTTTTTTCGCCCCATGCCGCAGTTATGCGTTTAACCCGCAGCCTGAACCGCCGGGTAAGGCCAAATCCAGCATTGCCGTTAATGAGTCCTACATAGGGACGATCACCAAGATCGAGGGCAACAAGATCACAGTGAGAGACGACAAGGGTATTGAAAAGATCGTCACGGGAAGCATCGCCGGCCTGAAGATCGGCAGCAAGGTAAAGGTAACGACAAGAGACGGCCGAACATGGCTGAACCCGCAGCCGGAGCCGCCGAAACCAGCAGTAGAGGTGAATCCCAAAGGGTTAATCCAAAAAAATGCTGCCCCCACAACACCGGAACAACCGACACCCCCACCTCCTTCTACAAAGGGTTTGGGGCAGATAAAATAATCTTTTGCGGCGGTCTCCAATTTCGGAAGAGATGATTGTGGGGTCGCCGCATTTTTCCCTGTGTCAAGCGAAACCCTGCTCAGACCAAACCGGCGAACAGGTAAGGTTAAGTTTTTAAAAATAAGACATTATATTGATCATATCATACGAGGTATTGCCTGATGGTCAGAAAGTTCATGCATTGGTTTTATTTGATCCTCTTCATTGTATGTTTCCTCACACCGGTTTTTGCTTGGGCAGAGGAATGCATTGTTATTACTTCACCCGTTGAAAATACCACTGTCATCGGGAAGCGCACGGAAATCAAGGGTGTCTTCCACTGTCCCCTGACTCCCGGATCGTACGTCGTCATGCTTGACGGAGTCGATATAACTCAGCTTCTGGATATCACCAGTGAAGGGTTCTCTTATCGGACGGAGGTGATGGTCGCTACAGGCAGTCACGCACTGTCCGTCAGTTATACGGGACAGGACAATTCGCCGCGGCAATTTGCCGTGAATTTCAAGCTGCGTCATTCGGAAACATTCGATGAAATTTACTCTAAGAATGATGTTTCCCTTCTCTATGAAGGCGCGCTGGCCATAAAAGACAGCGCAACCGAAGCGGCAGTACCGGTAGACACGAGCGGCCAGAATGTTGCCCCTTCAACAACGGCGACCCTTCCACGCTCCAAACTCGAAGGAAATCTGGCATCGGAAACCAGAGTGAAGGAGGGGCCGTGGAATGTCGCTTTAACAACGAACGTGCGATACTTCGATCAGGATATTCCCGTTTATGACCCTCTGAAAAAGGGTTTCAC